>JBDNCR010000062.1:0-7928 GCA_046719555.1 Verrucomicrobiia bacterium
CATATGGTTGAGGGACGAGATGTAATTGATGAGTTCCTCGAGGTTCGGATTCACGGTGAAAAATCCGAGGAAACTACAGAAAAAGAGGAGCGCGATCCCGGCAAAGGACAACACGGCTGAGACCACCTGATTCCTGGTCAGGGAGGAGGCAAACAGGCCGATGGAAATGTAAAAGGCTCCGATCAACAAAACCATCAAATAGCCCAGAAGCAACGGCCCCCACTGCACCGGCACCGCGTTGGCCGTGATCACCTGATACACCGCGTAAAACAGCGCACTCGGAACCCAGAGCAGAACATAGAAAAGGAAGGCGGCGATAAACTTCGCCAGCACCACGTCCCATTCACCCACCGGCGCCGTGAGCAGAGTTTCCACGGTCCCGGACTTAAACTCCTCACTGAACAGACGCATCGTGAGGATCGGAACGAACAAAATCAGCGCGAACCAAAAGAAGAACCAGTTAAAAAAAACGAACATCAGGGTGACATTCTTCACCCCTTGCTGCATCGCCTCCACACAGAGCGTGAACGAAAATCCATGCAGGAGCGTAAAACAAACCAACAACACGTAGGCAATCGGGGAAAAGAGGATCGCCCCAAGTTCACGTTTGGCCTGAACAAGAATCGTGCGAATCATCGTTTTATTCCTGGGTCAGTTCCACAAAGACGTCTTCAAGGGTCGGCTTGGCATAACGGAACTCCGCCAGCGGCCACCGCTTCTCTTTAATCAAATCGTCCACCGGTCGGCGGATATCTTTGCCCGGCTTGGCCAGACATTCCAATTGCACCCAACCGTCATGCTCCCCTCGCACCTCAATCTGACCCACATCCTCAATCCCTTCCAAGGCCGCCTTGGCCTCCGCAGCCGAAACCTGGAGCTCCAGAAAAAGAGAGCCGCTGCGAACCCGCTTGGAAAGATTCTCCAAAGTGTCCGACGCCTCGATCTTTCCCCGATTGATAATGATGGCGCGGGAACAAACCATTTCCACCTCCGGCAAAATATGAGTGGAGAGCAGGATGGTCCGGTCCTTGCCCAGCTCTTTGATCAGGTCGCGGACCGTTCGGATTTGGTTGGGATCGAGACCAGCGGTCGGCTCATCCAGAATCAGCAGCTCCGGATCATGCACAATCGCATCCGCCAAACCAACCCGCTGCCGATAGCCACGCGAGAGAGCCCCGATCATCTTGCGCGAAACATCAGCCACCCCGCAACGGGCCAAAGCGTCCGACACTCGGTTGCGCAAGCCCCGACCTTTAATCCCTTTCAACGCCGCTCGATACTCCACATACTCCCGCACGCGCATGTCCATGTAGAGCGGCACGTTCTCCGGCATGTAGCCGACCTTCTTGCGGACCTCGCGGGAATGTTCCAACAGATCGAGCCCCGCCACCTTCACCTCCCCCGAGGTGGCCGGAAGAAAACCGGTGAGAATTCGCATCGTGGTGCTCTTCCCCGCCCCATTGGGCCCGAGGAACCCGACGATTTCACCGCGACTGACCTCAAAACTAATTCCCTGCACCGCGGTCTGACCCGCGTATTTTTTGACCAGATGCTTCACGTCGATCATGGCGGATAGGGCAAAAAAACTAAAGAACGATCCAACTGTGTCAAGGTTGGTTAAACTCAGGGTCCACCGCCGCATCTCAACTGAGCCAACCATCCCGGTCCCTCTCCTCCTTCAGACAACCTCCGGCTGGTGAGACCCTTGCCCTGAAGCAACCGGCATCAACAACTCATAATCGACCAGGCCCCAGACCCATTCCCCCCGCCGCTTCAATAAACCACCGTTCCGATGGCGGAGAATCAAATGACGTGGTTTGTGATCGAGAACCTGCCAACCATGGAAGTGGAGCACCTGTTTGGTCTGGAGCGTCAACGCAGCAAGACTCTCCTCTCCCAACAAACCGCGCCGACAGGCCGTTTCCGCATCAATCCCATCCAGCCAGCGGTAGAGCAGAATGTAGAGCCGTTCCCAGTCGTAAACCACCCGTCGATCTTCCGGCAACATCGCCTGATCGGCCTCCAACCGGCGACGAATCGTCCAGCACGGCCCAGAACGCCGCCCCAACTCCCACTCCCGATATCGGGTGGGTGGCGAATAAATGGCCAGCGGCAGATGGCCCCGAATCCGCGCCACCGCTTTGAGCCTCTCCAAATTGGCAAACTCTTCAAAGGGCGAAAGAAACTCTCCCGCCTCCATCACCGCCGCCTCGGCCCAATCCTGAGCAATCCCCGGCTCGGCCCGAATCAACGCCTCCTGGCCAAAGCGATTGAACTTCACCACCAGAGCAAAGGCCGCCCGAACCGGGTGCGGCACCGGAACGCGATAGACCGCTCCCGTTGCTCCCGCGAGAGCCCGTCCGACCTTCTTGAACTTTTCTCCAACAAACCAACGCGAGGGACAAAGGGATTCGACCACCGGCCAACCGTGCCGGGTGACCCAGAGATCCCCGCTCTGTTTACCAATCAAGTGAAGGTAATCGACCCCGAAGACCCGGCGACGAGCCCGTTCCGGCGCACCCTCGAAGGGCGGCTTTTCCATTCGGTGAAAGGTCAGGTCGAACTGCTCCATGCATCGTCTCGTGATCGGGCCTCATCTTCCTTGACCAGACCCCGGTGCCGGGCCGTCACTTACAACAGCTCACCCTGTCGCCGTGGCGGAGTTAAGCCCAGCCGCTCGTAAGCCAAAGGTAACGCCACCCGTCCCTGCGCCGTTCGGGCCAAATAGCCTTCCATGATGAGAAACGGTTCATGCACTTCTTCCAACGTTCCCGCATCTTCTCCAACGGCCACCGCCAACGACTGGAGCCCCACCGGCCCCCCTTGGAACTTGCCAATCAGCGTGTCCAAAAGGCGCTTGTCCATTTCGTCCAAGCCATGCTCATCAATCTCCAACATCCGGAGCGCGGCATCCGCGGCCGGGCCGGTGATCCGTCCATCCGTGCGAACCAAAGCAAAGTCGCGGGCCCAGCGCAGCAGGTTATTGGCAATGCGAGGAGTGCCTCGGGCGCGCCGGGCAATTTCCATGGCCCCCTCCTCCTCAATCTCCACCGCCAGCAGTCGGGCCGAACGGCGCACAATGCCCGCCAGCTCGGCATGGGTGTAATAATCGAGCCGGTTATTCATGCCAAACCGGGATCGGAGCGGGGCACTGAGCATCCCGGCCCGGGTCGTCGCGCCGACCAGCGTGAACTTCGGCAGATTCAGAGAAATGCTGCGCGCGCTCGGCCCCTGATCGATGACAATATCGAGCCGGAAATCTTCAAGCGCAGGATAAAGATACTCCTCAATGACCCGGCTGAGCCGGTGAATCTCGTCGATGAACAAGATGTCCCGCTCCTGCAGATTCGTCAGCAGACCCGCCAAGTCACCCGCTTTCTCCAACACCGGCCCAGAGGTGATGCGGAGCTGAACGCCCATGGCCTCCGCCAGAATGTGGGCCAGCGTCGTTTTCCCCAACCCGGGCGGGCCGCTGATGAGCACATGGTCCAGAGCCTCGCCCCGGGCCTTGGCCGATTCCACCATCACCAACAGTCGTTCCACCACCTTGGCCTGACCCGCAAACTCCGCAAACGAAGCCGGTCGCAGCCCGGCCTCCGCCGAGGTCGTCGCCGGATCATCCGCATTGAGACGGTCAAAAGGTCGGTCGGCCATGGACGTCACATCCGCTTCAGGGCTTCGCGGACGGTCTCCTCCACCGTCTCCCGTGGTCCGGCAGCCGCGATCGCCTTGAGCGCGTCAGCCTGCTTATACCCCAGGGCCATCAAGGCCAGCAACGCATCCCCGCCCCCAACGTGCGAGTTGCCCGCCGCGCCAGACACCTGCTGCCAGGCTTCCGACACCCCAACCTTGTCCCGAAGTTCGACAATGACCCGCTCGGCTGTTTTCTTTCCAACCCCCTTGATGGCCGCCAGAGCGGCCAGGTCCGAGGTGGCCACCGCTTCCCGAAATCGGGCCGGCGAACATCCATTCAAAAACGCCAGCGCCAGCTTGGGGCCGACCCCGGAAACGTGGGTCAGGAGGAGAGCGAAGAGGTCACGCTCTTCGGAAGTTGCAAAGCCGTATAGCAGATGCGCATCCTCCCGAACCTGCAAATAGGTCAGAAGTTTCACCCCCTCAGCCGGGGGCGGAGGCAGTCGTTCAAACGTGGACATCGGAACCAACACCTCATAGCCGACACCACCGACCTCCACCACCGCTCTCCCCGGCAGGAGCGCTTCAAGTCGGCCACGCAGGAAAGCAATCATCCCCTGCTTTTCCCTGAGGCCCGCACGGTCGTCGATGTCAAAGTGTGGAAGGCCTGGGTGTGAGTCAAAGCGATCGCCAGCGCATCGGCTTCGTCCGGCCCTGGGGTCGCCTTCAGCCCCAAGAGCGCCCGCATCATGAACCCCACCTGTTGCTTAGCCGCCCCGCCGAAACCGGTGGCCGCCTTCTTCACCAACCGAGCCGGATACTCATGAACCGGCAAGCCCGCTTCACCGACCGCGGCCAGGGCCGCTCCCCGAGCCCCGCCCAAAAGAATCGCCGTCCGGGTGTTCTGCACATAGATCACCCCCTCAATGGCCACGTGGTCCGGAGCGAACGTTTCGATCGCCTGGCGGATGGCTCGATAAATCTCGGCCAAACAAGCCGCATGCGAGAGCTTCGGCGGGTTGCTTACCCGCGCCCAGGTCAACGCCCGGGTTCCCTGCCCGTCCCACTCCAAGACGGCGTAACCGGTCCCTCGAACCGACGGATCAATCCCCAACACACGCACACCCGATTAACGCGCCCAGCCGAACTTTGGGCAATCGGATTTCAACCCACTCCAGCTTTTCTCCACTCGCACCGCAGGGTGGTCCGCCCCTCCGCCTCCCACATTTGCTGAAAATCCGTCGGCGGATCGTCGCAGGCGTTCCATGCTCCCAACTCCTCCCACCCTGGCTCCCCCGCCCAAATCGTCCGGGCCGCTGCAAAATACTCCGCATGGTCGGTGGTCAACCTCACCGTGCCACCGGGAACCAGCGCCTGTTGGCAGGCGGCCAGAAACCGAGGTTGGATCAACCGATGTTTATGGTGCTTCCGCTTCGGCCACGGATCCGGAAACATGATATGAATCCGGTCCACCGACGCGGGCGGACACATCCGCTCCACCACATAACTCGACTCCAGCCGGAGCACGCGAAGGTTGCCCAAACCGCGAGCGGCCGCCCGTTTGGCAATCTTCCGAACCCGGCCCAGCAAACGTTCCACGGCCACAAAGTTCACTCCCGGATGGCGCGCGGCCCAGGCCAGAATAAAGCCACCGTCGCCGGCACCGAGCTCCAACTCAACCGGATGATCATTGCCGAAAACCTTCTCCCAATCGAGCCTTTGCAGGAACATCTCCGAAGGAATCCAAAAATCGGACGGATCGGGGGGATCGGCCATCGACCTCGTTTTAAGCACTTTACAATCGGCGAAAAGCCCCGTTTACTTCTCGGTTCACACCCAGGCTGGATAGCTCAGTTGGTAGAGCAACGGACTGAAAATCCGTGTGTCGCCGGTTCGATCCCGGCTCCAGCCACCATCCCCCTCTCCCCAGAGAAAAGCCGACAAACCGCTTGCCCTCCGCCCAATTTTCGGCATTCTCTCCCGCTCACGCCAATTTTTCATGAAACAGGAACTGGTTCAAAGCGCTCTCAAAAAAATCGAGAACCCGCAAATTCTTATCAACATGGTCTCCCTGCGGGTCCGTCAACTCGGCCAAGGCTTCCGCCCCCTGATCCCCGTCGCCCCGCGGATGACCTTCATGGACGTCGCGCTGAAGGAAATTGCCGAGGGCAAACTTTCCTACGAACCCCTCGAACCGGAAGAACCCGAGCCGAGGGTCTAAGCCCCACCCGGCCATCGCCGGGCCACCTCCGATGAGTGGCACGACCGAAATCCTCAACCGCAAAGCGCGGCGGGATTACCACATTGAGGACACGGTGGAGACCGGCATCGAACTGACCGGAACCGAAGTCAAATCGCTCCGCACCGGCCAAGCCAACCTCAACGATGCCTTTGCCCGGGTCGAAAAAGGAGAGCTCTGGCTCTACAACTTCGACATCTCTCCCTACGACAAAGGCAATCGTGAAAATCACGAGCCCAAACGAATTCGCCGTCTCCTGGCTCACAAACTCGAAATCCGCCGCCTGCACGAAGCCGTCTCCCGCGCCGGTCGCGCCCTGGTCGCCCTCAAAGGCTATTTCACCCCACGCCAAAAATTCAAAATCCTCGTCGGCATCGCCACCGGCAAAAATCAACGGGACAAACGGGAGGACATTAAAAAACGTGACACCGACCGCGCCATCCGCCGGGCCATCTCCCGCTAAGGCGCCCCCCTCCTGCCCCTGGCTCCTCGCTGGAAAATCTTGGCGACTGCCGACTTGCGCTTTCCGGAAGGTTGTCTCAACTAAAAACGGTTCCGGTCCCGGCTCTTCCATCATGTCACGCCCCTTTCTGATCCTGATCCTCACGGCCCAGCTCGGGCTGAGCTTTGGCGCGCTTCACGCCCAAACAACCGCAACGGCCACTTCCGAAGGTTACCGGAAGATGGAGCGGGCTCTCGCCGTGCTGGAAGCGGTCGAACGCGCGGGAGGCTGGCCCCGAGTTCCTGTCGGTGACCCGATCGCTCCGGGGGCCACCGATCCCCGCATCCCGGCCATCCGCAATTACCTCTTGGCCACCGGCGATCTGCTGGATCGGACCATGGTCGGCAGCCCGTTTTACGACCCGGTCATGGTCGAGGCCGTCCGCCAGTTCCAATATCGCCACGGTCTCGATATCGACGGTGTTCTCGGTCCGATCACCCTGTCCCAAATGAATGCCCCGGTTCAGGCCCGCATTCAACAAGTCCGGGCCAACCTCCCCCGTTGGCGTTCTTTCCCCGCCCAATTGGCCCGGCGGGCCATCGTGGTCAACGCGGCCGAGTTTCGGCTCCGGACCTATGAAAATGGCCGGCATTTGGACACCATGAAGGTCATCGTCGGACGGGAATACGACGATCGCACCACCCCCATGTTTTCCGGGTCAATGGATCACGTGGTCTTCAACCCCTTCTGGAACTGTCCGCCACGTCTGGCCGCCGAGAAAGTTGGTCTGCAACGGCAGAATCCCGACTTTTTCCGCGAGTTCGGCTTTGAGATCGCCACCAGTTACGGCGCTGCGGAGGCCCTTCCGCCCACCGCCGAGAATCTTCAGCGAGTGGTTAATCGCCAACTCGTGCTCCGCCAACGTCCCGGCCCACTCAACGCCCTCGGCCACATCAAATTCATGTTTCCCAACAAATACGCCGTCTACCTCCACGACACGCCCGAGAATGAGCTCTTCGAATCGACCGAACGGGCCTACTCCAGCGGTTGCATCCGGGTCGAGCGCCCGGTGGATCTGGCCGAATGGGTCCTCGCGGGAACTCAAGGTTGGGACCGGTCACGGATTGAGGACCGCTTTGCCAACGGCACCCGCGAAGCCCGCGTCAACCTGTCCGCCCCGGTCACCGTTTACATCGCCTATTTCACCAGCTTCGTGGACGAGCACGGTCTGCTCAATTTCCGCCGGGACATTTACGGTCGCGATCGCCCCCGGGGTTAAACCCCTCCCCCCAACCGCTCCGTCTCCTTGCCCCGCCGGACCAACCGTTCCGGATCGAGGGAACGGTTTAGAACTCGTTAATCCGATCCAACAACTGCCGCAGCCGCCCGTGATTGTGCCGGTTGAAGTTGAGGCACAAGCGCGGCATCTGCGCCAGCTCGGGCTCGTTGATCTCTTCTCGAAGCGCGTGACAGGCCACCAGTTCCCCGGTCGGGATGATATCGGCAAACTCCTCCCGCAACTGCTGACGTGCCTGATCGGGAATCGGCCGGTGCATCCGGACGACCAGTTGGTCCCGGACATAGCGGTACGAGTGAAAGTTATGATAAAAGCGC
>JBDNCR010000063.1:0-7884 GCA_046719555.1 Verrucomicrobiia bacterium
TCCGCCCCCACCGGCGGACGAAGTTCCAGCGAGAGAAAACCCAGAAGGCCATCCACATCGGCAGCCGTCGCCCGGATCACTCCTTGGCTCTCCGCTTGCACCTGCCCTTCCGGCCGATCCCAAGTGAACCCATCGGGCAGAGGCGTCAAACCCCAGGCAGGCCCGGTTATCCCAATCAAGAGCGCGAGAAGTGCGAGGCCATTTCTCGACATAGTCTCTCAAACTAGCAGCGCCTCATCGAAGAGGCCAGCATTTCCATGCGGACCCATCGACCGGCCCAATCACGCAAGGTTGACAAGCGCGACCCCTAAGGCGATTGCTTTTCACCATGGACGGCAACGCATTCCCCTCGCCCCGTGCCAGGCGTTGGGTGTTGGGATGGCTTGGTGCAAGCTGCGTCGGCATCTTGCTCATGATCATGATCGGGGGAATCACCCGGTTGACCGAGTCAGGACTCTCCATCGTCGAGTGGGATCTGTTCCGGGGCGTCATGCCTCCCGTAAGCCAGGCGGGTTGGGAAGAAATGTTCGCCAAATACCAAGGCTCTCCTCAGCACCGGATTCTCTACCCGGAGATGACCCTGGATGAATTCCGTGCCATCTTCTGGTGGGAATACATCCATCGGTTGTGGGGCCGGGGGCTGGGGCTCCTCTTCGGTCTGCCCCTCCTCATCTTCTGGATCAAAGGATGGCTGCGCGGGGCAATTCTCGGATGGTGCCTGGTCGCCCTGGTGCTCGGCGGTGCGCAGGGCTTTCTCGGTTGGTTCATGGTGCAAAGTGGGCTCGTTGACTCCCCCCGAGTCAGCGGCTACCGCCTCACCGCCCACCTTTTGCTCGCCGCCACCCTTTTGGGCGGTCTTTTCTGGCTCTTGCTCAAAGCAGGCAACTTTCCCAGGTCGGATCGCCTGCCGACTCCCTTCCGGTGGACGCTCGCAGGTCTGACCGGACTGGTTCTCCTGCAAATCGGCCTTGGCGGCTTCATGGCTGGAACCCAAGCCGCCTTGGTCGCCCCCACCTTCCCGCTCATCAACGGCACATTTCTTCCCCCGACCGCTTTCGGCGGCCCGAACCTGCTGCGCGATCTTTTCGAGAACCCCTTTACCCTCCAGTTTTTGCACCGCTCCGTCGCCTACATCCTCATGATCGGGACGACCATCTGGGCCATCGGAGCGTGGCCCCACGTGGGCAAGGGTCCCGCCCAAGTCTGGGTGGCTGGATTACCCATCGCGATCTTGCTCCAGGGGGTTTTTGGGGTCGCCACCGTCGTTCACTCGGTAGGGGTAATCCCCGTGGGCTGGGGGGTGCTCCATCAGGTCTTCGGCGTCGCGACGTTCCTCTGGGCGCTGGCTGCCCTCTTCTATTTCACCGGACGCTCCCGCCCTCAAGATGAGGCGTCGAACCTGGGCACCCGAGAAACTCTCCTCATGCAAAATCCAAGCTGACTTGACTCCAACCCACCGCCAGCCTTCATTAAATTCTATGTTAACCCTCACTCCAGCCGCCATCGGCTACCTCCAGGAACTGGTTCCTGCTGCGGATCGGCACCGGCTCGGCCTCCGAATCTTCGTCGAGAAAGGTGGCTGCTCCGGCTTGTCCTACGGCATGACGGTGGCGGAGCCTCAGCCAAACGACACCCAATTGGCGTTCGATGACACCCGAGTCTTTGTCGATGCCGATAGCTCGCGACTGCTGGCCGGCTGTGAGATCGACTACGAGGACTCCTTGACCAGCACCGGCTTTAAAATCCGCAACCCCAACGCCAAACAAACCTGCGGTTGCGGCACGTCGTTCGAGGCCTGAATTGCCCCACGCTTCGCCCAACTTTCCCCTCGCCCCCGCCCCGCGTGAGTCCCGCTGCCCTCGCCCGCGAACTCCTCGCGCCCGGTTGGGCGGTCTTTCGCCGTTTTTGGTTGGCCTTTGGCCTGCTCCAAGCCTGTGCCGTGGTCTTGGTCGCCGCCTACTACACGACCGATCCGGTCTCGGTCTGGTGTGATGCGATCGCCACGTTCAAGGCCGACCTTGGTCTCTGGTTTATTCTGATCCTCAACCCCGTCGCCGGGGGCGTCATTCCTGAAATCTGTCGCCAGGTGACCGGTCGAGGCGACCGTTGGACCCGAACTTATTTGGCGGAGTTCACCTACCTTCTCGGCGTCTTTGCCACCACTGGCATCCTCGTCGACCTCTTCTACCGCGGCCAGGCTCTCGTCTTCGGAGACCGCCCGGATGTCCCCACGGTGGCGATGAAAGTTCTCGTGGACCAACTCCTTTTCTCTCCCTTCCTGGCCCAACCGCTTGGCGTCAGCCTCCTTTTTCTTTACCGCGTCCGCTTCAACGTGATTCGCCTAGGTCAGGCCTGGGCAGACGGGTTATATCGCCGGGCGGTCTTGCCCCTGATTGTTCCGGGCTGGCTTTTCTGGTTTCCGATGACCGCGTGCATCTATTCCCTGCCCTCCAACCTTCAGGTCCCCCTTTTCCTCTTGGGCATGTCGGCTTGGAGCCTAATTTTCGTGGCTCTGGCACGACAACGCGCCCTACCAAACAACGCCCCACATTGAAGACTTGGCTTTCCCTTCGACCCACCCTGGATATCATTGAAACCTAACCGCCTAGTGCCCGATGATCTCAACGATTTTTTCCCTCGCAACCTTCCCGCTCCTCGCCACCGCCACCGCCCAAACCGTCAGCTTTGCCGATGGCCCTGGTTTGACCCTGATGGAATCTGCAACCACCACGCTCCGCATTGCCCCCGCCATTTGGGGTCCGAACTGGGCTCACTCCGAGGTTCGTGGCGACCTAGAACTCAGTCAGGGGCAAGCTCGAGCTGCCTTGGCGGGAAAAATCGCCCGGACCAACGCCCCGTTCACCCTGGACGTCTCTCTCGGGAGGGATGCCACCTCCGCTCGTCTTGACTACACCCTCCAGTTCCCACAAGCCACCGAGCTTACCCTCTTTGCCATCGCCCTCCACTTCGATCCAAGCCTGGATGGCGCACGACTTCAATTTGTCGATGGCGACGCCCGCAAGGAAGAAACCTTGCCCCTTGACCAGCGCGGGCTTGGACCCTCGGTTTCGGAACTCACCGTTCTGCGGGATCAAGGCCCACCCATCACCCTTCGCTTTGACCCTCCCGTTGAAATCGTTTCGGACAAAGCCCTCCGACTGGTTTTGGCGAAAGACAACGTTGCCGAAGGATTTCAGAAAAAACAGAGCATCCAGATGGAACTTGCTCCTGAGACCCTTTTCTATGCGGCACCGTCGGAGGTTCCGATGCCGGATAACTGGGATCAATGGTTCGCGTGGCAAGGCACCGCACAGATCCCCAAAGATAGTGCGCTCAATATGGAAAACTGGCTCGATGGCCCCGCCGGCAAATACGGCCGGATCCAGCGGGATCGAGATCGACTGCTCCGTGGCGGTAAACCGATCAACTTTTGGGGAATCAACCTCTGCTTTGAAGCCAACGCACCCCAAAAACGAATCGCCGAGCGGCGGGCTGAAGTCTACGCGGCCCACGGCATTAACGCTGTGCGCCTCCACAAATACGCAGACGGTCACGGTTGGGCCGGCATTCTTTCCCGTGAGAGCTGCATTGAGTTCAATCCGGACCAGCTCGATCGGATGGACTACTTCATCGCTAAACTGAAAGAGAAAGGGATTTACAGTAAACTTTCCCCTACCTTTGGCACCCTCAAGCTCGGGCCCCAAGACCGGGAGCGCGTGCCTTACATGGATGAATTCGGCAGCGGTGAACGGGTGACCGCTCCTCACGGCGGCGCGTTCCTATCGAAGGATCTGGGCGACCTGCACATCGAGCAGATGGTCCGCCTCCTCACGCACAAAAACCCTTACACCGGTCTCACCTACGCCGAAGATCCCGCAATCATGGTGGTCGAACTCCTCAACGAGCAATCGGCCCTCTTCTTCACCACCATGGCAACGCTCAAAAACTCTCCCACCCTGCGACGCATGGCCGCTGAACAATTCACCGAATGGTTGCTCCAGCGTTACGGTTCGCCGGAAGCCGTCTTGGAACGCTGGGGGTCAGGTGGCCTGAACACCTTCGCCGGAGAAGGTTTCGCTGACGAAAGTTTTGCAGCCAAGTCGGTCGTCCCGGTCGGCAACCCCTGGTTCTTTGACCCTGACCAACTCGAGGGCTCCCAAGCTTTCCGGAAACCGCGCCTTCTCGACACCATGTTGTTTCTGGCCGAACTGCAAAACCGCTACTATGCCCGCTTCATCAAAGCCGTGCGCGAAACGGGTTACACCGGAGAAATCGTCACCTCCAATTGGCAGGCCGGACGCGGCTTCTCCCACTACTACAATCTCCACTCCGACACGCTGGGCAGCATCATCGACCGCCACAACTACTTCAACGGACCGATCCCCATGCTCGCCCGGCCCGGCTCCGGGATGCTCAGTGCCGGCATGCAACAAGTCGCCGGTCACCCCTTCATGCTTTCCGAGTGGATTCACGTCTTTCCCACCCGCTTCCCCTCGGAAGGCGTCGCGATTCTAGCCGCCTACGGCATGGGCCTTCAGGGTTGGGACGTCTCCTACATTTTTCAAAACCGGGATGAAGCCACCTTCGAACCTCGACTCGGAACCGACCGCTGGGTCGTGGCCCAGCCCGAAGTCCTCGGTCTCTTCCCCGCCGTCGCACGACATGTTCTGCGGCGAGACATCACCCCCTCCGACCTTCAGGCCGTCCGACATGTTCACGTCCCCTCGCTCCACCAGGGAAAACTCGGCTTCGACGATCAGGTGCGTCAGGGTTATGACGATAAAGATTTCGACTCCACCACCGTCCCGGCCGAAGCTTTGGCTGCCGTTCGCGTGCTGGTCTCGTTCGACGAGGAGTATAAGGAAACGCCCACGTTTGATTTAACGCCCTTCCGCAAAAACGGAGCGATTGTTTCCAGCACCGGCCAACTGAGCTGGCACCCAGCCCAGGCCCGTGGCGACGGAGGCTTCTTCACCATCGACACCCCAGCCACCCAAGCCGTCGTTGGCTTCGCCGCAGGCCGCCCCCATCACCTCTCCCAAGCGATCATTGAAACCTCCACCCCCTACGCGGCCATTTATCTGACGCCGGCCGACCCAGACGCCACTCTGGCCAATGCCCGGCGCCTGGTGTTGGTTGCTCTCGGGCGCACCCTCAACGATGAAATGCGCTTTGTCGGCCCCCGCAGACTCACCAATGGATCCGCGCCCATCAAAATGGAGCCGGTCCAAGCGACCATCCGGCTCCAGCGCCCAGGCACCCCTACCGTCCACATTCTCGATCATGACGGCAAGCGCACAGGCCAAACCCTTCCGATCCGTGACCGTTCCTTCACCATCGACGGAGCCTCCACGCAAACGCCCTATTACGAGATCACTTTCCCCTAGCCGCACTCAAAATCGCGCTCGCCTTCGCCACGGTTTCCGGCGTCATCACACATTTCTCCGGCCAACCCCGGCGATACCCCTCACCCGGCAACTTCCGAGTGGCGTCGATCCCCATGTGCGAACCGATGTTCGGCTCGGTCGGCGCATGATCCAGACTGTCGCAGGGCCCTTTGGTAAACAACGTATCCCGCTGCGGATCGGTGTTCGCACAAACATGGAACAGCACCTCCGATGTGTTGTGCACATTCACCTCTGCATCCACCACCACGATGTACTTCGAAAACATCATCTGACCCATGCCCCACAAACCATTCATGATCTTGTAGGCTTGATAAGGGTATTGTTTTTTGATGCTCACCACCACCAAGTTGTGAAAAACCCCTTCCGCTGGCAGCGCCAAATCGACAATCTCCGGAAAGTTCATTTTAAACACCGGCAGAAAAATCCGGACCGAGGCTGTTCCCAAATAAAAATCCTCCATCGGGGGCGGCCCAACCACCGTCGCTGGATACACCGCATCGCGCCGATGCGTGATGCACTCGATGTGAAAGACCGGATACGGATCCGGCGGGGTGTAAAATCCGGTATGATCCCCGAATGGTCCTTCGGTCCGCAGCGGTTCCGTCGGATCCACATAGCCCTCGAGCACAATATCCGCATTCGCGGGAACCCACAGATCGCTGGTCTCGCACTTGACTAAAGGCACCGATTTTTTTCGCAAAAACCCGGCCAGCAAAATCTCGTCCAAACCATCCGGAAGGGGGGCGGTCGCCGCAAAGGCATAAACCGGGTCGCCCCCAAGACACACCGCCACCGGCATCCGCTCCCCCCGTTCGTAATACCGCCGCCCGTGCCTGGCCGCCACCTTGTGCAGTTGCCAATGCATCCCGGTGGTCCAGCCGTCATAGACCTGCATTCGATACATGCCCACGTTCCGCTCTCCCGTGTCAGGATCTTGAGTGAACACCGTGGGCAGCGTCACAAACGGTCCCCCATCCTCCGGCCAACAGGTCAGAACCGGAAAAGCCCCCAACCCCTTTCCCCCATCGCGCACATGGCCGATCACTTCCTTACACGACCCATAACGCTCTCGAGAAGGGCGTGCGTGAATCACATCAACGCCCTGACGCAGCAATTCAAATCCTTCGGCCAGCGTCTTGGGCGGCTTCGCCTTCATTAGAAACCCAAGTTGCGCCGCCACCTCCTCCACGTCTTCCACCCCCAAAGCCATAGCCATCCTCCGCCGACTTCCGTAAGCATTCACCAATACCGGGAAGGCCGAGATCGATCCATCCGCCAGCCGCGGCTTCTCAAACCAGAGCGCCTTGCCCCCATCCGGCTGCTTCATCTCCAAATCCGCCGCGGCCGAAATCTCCAGGACCGCCGACACCGGCTCCTCCACCCGAATCAGCTCCCCCTGCGCTGCTAAAAGGTCCGCAAACTGCCGCATCGAGTCAAACGCCATGGCCATTCCTTTCATCCCCTGGGAAGGGGGCGGGATCCGACCGTCTTTGTGCCCGCTTTTCCTGAAAAAACTCTTGCAACAGCGAACGGGCCTCCCCCTCCAAGACACCACTCCGCACCGCACAACGGTGATTGTGCCCGGCAAACGCAAGCAGATTCATCGCACCGCCCGCCGCGCCGGCCTTCGGATCGCCCACCCCAAAAACGACCTCACGTAACCGCGCGTGAACCATGGCCCCCGCACACATCGCACACGGCTCCTTGGTCACATAAAGCGTGCAATCGGTCAGCCGCCAATCCCCCACCGCCGCCTCCGCTTGGGTGATCGCCAGCATCTCGGCATGAGCCGTCGCATCCTTCAAAAGCTCCACCTGATTCCCCGCCCGCGCAATCACCTGTCCCTGCCGCACAATCACAGCCCCGACCGGAACCTCCCCTGCCCGGGCCGCTTTCACCGCTTGGCGGAGGGCTTCACGCATGAAATACTGATCGTCAGTGTCTGCCACCGCCTCGAACCTAGACCCACCATCCCCTTCCCTGCAAGGTCCCCCGCGAATCGACCTCTCGACCCGCTCCAAATGGCGGCTGACCGGTCCCGACCGCCTCCGCTACCTCAACGGACAAACCACCAATGACCTGCCCAATCTGGCCCAAGGAGCCGCTTGCCGTTCCGCCATCCTCGATCACAAAGGACGAATGCAAGGTGAGGTCTTTATCGCCAAAGCCGCCGACGCTCTCTACATCGACGGGCCTGCCTGCCTCCGCGAAACCCTCGGCGCGCGCCTCGAACGGTATTTGGTGGCCGACGACGCCGCCCTCGAAGATATCACCGATCAATGGCACCTCCTCCATCTCCGGCCCCCGCAACACCCAAGCCAAGAACTCAGCTTTGCTTCCTCCCGCTACCTCGAACCCGGAACCGATCTCTGGCTTCCCGTCAACTCACCCCTTCCCAGCCCACTGGCTCCAGAAGCCGAGGCCGAACCCTTGCGGATCATCCGCTGCCTTCCTGCTTGGGGACAGGAAATCGATA
>JBDNCR010000064.1:0-7758 GCA_046719555.1 Verrucomicrobiia bacterium
CGAGGTCCTCCTCGAAGCCCTCCCCTACATGCAACGCTTCCGGGGTCAAACCTTCGTCATCAAATATGGCGGCAGCGCCATGGAAGAACCTGAACTCGTCGAACAAGTCCTCCGCGACGTCGTCTTTCTCGAAGTCGTCGGTGCCAACCCCGTCATCATCCACGGCGGCGGCAAAGCCATCACCCGTCGTATGAACGAACAGGGCCTCAACGCCACCTTCATCGCCGGTCTCCGCGTCACCTGCCATGACTCCGTCGCCATCGTCGACGAAGTCCTCAACACCGTGGTCTCCCCCTCCATCGTCACCTCCATCAACCGCCTCGGCGGACGCGCCGTCCAAGTCCCCGGCAACCGCGTCTTCCGCGCCACCAAATCGCCTCCCCTCCTTCACCAAGGCCAATCCATCGACCTCGGCTTTGTCGGTCAGGTCGAATCGTGCCAAACCTCCGAAGTCCTTCACGCCCTCGCCCAAGAAACCGTTCCCGTCCTCTCCCCTCTCGGCGTGGACGCCTCCGGCCAAATCTACAACATCAACGCCGATATCGCTGCCGCCGACCTTGCCGTCGCCCTCCATGCCGACAAACTCATCTACCTCTCCGACGTCAACGGCGTCCTCCTCAACCCCGCCGACCCCTCCACCCGCATCCCCACCGTCACCCGCGCGGATGCCGCACGGCTTAAAGCCGAAGGCATCATCTCCGGAGGCATGATCCCCAAAATCGACTCCTGCCTCGACTCCCTCGCCCGCGGCGTTAAAAAAGTCCACCTCATCGACGGACGCATCCCTCACGCCCTCCTCCTCGAACTCTTTACCGACCGCGGCATCGGAACCGAAATCGTCGAATCTGCCCCCAGCTCCCCATGACCCCATCGCCCCCCAACCCCTCCCGCGCCGACGCCATCCGCGCCCTCTTCGACCAATACGTCGCCCCCACCTACCGCCGCTCCCTCGTCCTCTCCCACGGCGCCGGCTCCTTCGTCTGGGACGTCGACGGTCGCCGCTACCTCGACTTCGGCGGTGGCATCGCCGTCACCTCCCTCGGCCACGCCCACCCTCGCATCGCTCGCGTCCTGGCCGAACAAGCCAACCGCCTCATCCACACCTCCAACCTCTTCCACACCGAACCTCAAGCCCTCCTCGCCCAAAAAATCGTCCAACTCACCGGCCCCGGCAAAGTCTTCTTCGCCAACTCCGGCGCCGAAAGCAACGAAGCCCTCCTCAAACTCGCTCGCCGTTTCGGTCAACAAACCGGTGGACGCTTCGAAATCATCACCGCCCTCAACTCCTTTCACGGGCGCACCCTCGCCACCATCTCCGCCACCGGACAAAGCAAAATCCATGACGGATTCGGCCCCCTCCTCCCCGGCTTCATCCACGCCCCCTTCAACGACCTCGACGCCTTCGCCCGCGCCATCACCCCCAACACCGTCGCCCTCATGATCGAAGGCATCCAGGGCGAATCCGGCATCCTCCCCGCCACCGCCGACTTCCTCCTCGGCCTCCGCCGCCTGGCCGACCAACACAACCTCCTCCTCCTCTTCGACGCCGTCCAATGCGGCATGTTCCGCACCGGCCACTTCCAAAGCTACCAAACCCTCCTCCTCCAAGCCGGCCTCGACCCCAACTCCTTTCAACCCGATGCCATCTCCATGGCCAAATCCCTCGGCGGCGGCCTTCCCCTCGGAGCCGCCTGGTTCTCCTCCAAAGTCGCCGACATCCTCCAACCCGGCTCCCACGGCACCACCTACGGCGGCTCACCCCTCGTCTGCACCGCCGCCCTCGAAGTCCTCCGCGTCATCGAAGAAGAAAACCTCGCCGACAACGTCCGCCAACTCGGCCACACCCTCCTCGACGGACTCCACCACCTCAAAGCCCAAGGCAAACCCATTGCCGACATCCGCGGCTGCGGCGCCCTCATCGGCATGGCCATCCACGGCGACCCCCTCGACACCGCCGAACGACTCCGCCACGCCGGCCTCATCCTCATCCCCGCCGGACACAACACCCTCCGCCTTCTCCCTCCGCTCAACGCGACCCAAGACGAGGCTCGCCTCGCTCTCCACCTCCTCGAACAAACCCTGTGAACCGTCCGCCCCCCAAACACTTCCTCAAACTCGAAGGCTTCGACCCCGAAGCCGCCCGCCTCATCCTCCGCAAAGCCACCCGCTTCAAAAACGAGCGCGGCCTCCCCGGCCTCTCCCAACCCCTCCTCGACCAAACCTGGGCCCTCATCTTCTCCAAAGCCTCCACCCGCACCCGCGTCTCCTTCGAAGTCGGCATCCGCGAACTCGGCGGCCGCCCCCTCTTCCTCTCCGCCGCCGACATCCAACTCGGACGCGGCGAACCCATCATCGACACCGCCCGCGTCCTCGGACGCATGGTCCACGGGGCCATCATCCGCACCTTCGCCGGAAAAGACGTCGATGACTTCGCCACCTACTCCCGCATCCCCACCGTCAACGCCCTCACCGACGACGAACACCCCTGCCAAATCCTCACCGACATCTTCACCTTCGAAGAAAAACGCGGCCCCATTGAAGGACGTAAAGTCGCCTTCATCGGCGACGCCGCCTGCAACATGGGACGCTCCTTCGCCTTCGCCGCCCAACTCTTCAACTTCCAACTCTGGTTCGCCGCCCCCCCCGGCTACCAATGCCCCGTCTCCAACCCCAACTGCCACCACGTCCACGACCCCATCGAAGCCGCCCACCAAGCCGACCTCCTCTACACCGACGTCTGGGTCTCCATGGGCAAAGAACAAGAAACCGCCGCCCGCGAAGCCGCCTTCGCCCCCTACTGCCTCAACCACGCCCTCCTCGCCCACGCCAAACCCAACGCCCTCGTCCTCCACTGCCTCCCCGCCTACCGCGACAAAGAAATCTCCACCCAACTCCTCGAAGAACGGGCCCAAGACATCTTCGACCAAGCCGAAAACCGGCTCCACGTCCAAAAATCCATCCTCAACTGGCTCACCTCCCCCGCCTAACCTCCCCTCCCCCACCCATCTCCCTCCAACCCTGCCACAAGCAACCATCACTTTTCCCTTTTTTTACGTCATCTTCGTGCCAAACTCTCTTATGCTCATCCAGTTACCCAGGATCCTCCACCGCTTTCTCAGCCTTCCGCTCATCCTCCTCCTCCTGAGCTCTGCCCCCCTCCATAGTCAAACCCCTACCAGTCTCGGCAAAGAAGGCCAAGAAGCCTTTCAAGCGGGTAACTACGAAGAAGCCGCGGCCAAATTCCGTGAATTCATCCAAAAATTCCCCAACGAAGACACCACCGACGTCGCCCGCTACTTCGCCGGTCTCTCCCTCTTCGCCCTCCAGAAATACGACGACGCCATCGCCCTTCTCAGCCAAGCCAGTCAAACCAAAGTCGAAAACCTCAAAACCGGGGAAAGCAACATCGTCCCCGATTGCCTCTTCTACCTCGGCAAAGCCTACCAATCCAAAGCCGCCGGCCAACCCGTCGTCGCCGAACGCGACGCCACCCTGAAAAAAAGCGTCGAAGCCTTCAACCAACTCATCGAAACCTTCCCCGACTCCCCCCTCAAAGGCGATGCCCTTCTCGCCCGCGCCGTCTCCTTCGTCCAAATGCGTGACTTCGCCCGCGCCCAAACCGACCTCGAAGCCCTCAAAGCCGCCGATCCCAACAACCCCCTCAACGCCGACATCGACTACATGCTCGGCTTCGTCTTCTCCGAACAAGCCCAAGCCCTCGTCGAACAATTCAAACAAGACGAAGCCAACGAAGTCATCCAAAAAGCCCGCGCCATCTACACCCAACTAGCCGCAAGCGACAACCTCGCCATCGCCAACGAAGCCCGCTTCCAACTCGCCAACCTCTACTTCAACGAACAACGCTTCGACCAAGCCCGCTCCACCTTCCGCTCCATCCGCTCCAAAGACGCCATCATCCAAAGCCAGGAACAAATCATCGCCAACCTCCAAGCCCGCATCCAAGCCAGCCAAGAAAAATTCGAACGGGATCGCCTCACCCGCGCCCTCCAACGCGAACGCGACAAACTCAACGAAGCCAAAAACAACCCCGAACTCGCCGTCGCCGCCCTCATCCGAATCGGCGAAACCTTCATGGCCGAGCGCCGCTTCGATGAAGCCCGCACCATGTTCCGCTACGCCAAAGCCTTCGCCGAAGAAGACTCCAAGAAAAGCATCGATGTCCAAATCATCATCTCCCTCGCCCTCCAAGGCCAGGCCAACAAAGCCAACGAAGCCTTCGAAAAATTCAAAGCCGAATTCCCCCGCGATCCCATCGCCGAAACCGTCGAGTTCTCCATCGGCGTTGCCATGCTCCAACAACAACGCTTCGACGAAGCCCTCAAATCCTTCGAAGAAAGCCTCAAAAACTTCCCCAACAGCCGCGTCGCCCCCCAAATCCCCAGCATGATCGCCCGCACCTACCTCTCCATGGGCAAACCCGACCAAGCCATCAAAAGCTACTCCGACTTCATCACCCGCGCCGAAAAAGGTGAACTCCGCGTCCCACCCGAAACCATCGAACGCGCCAAAAAAGACCAAGCTCTCGCCCTGGCCCAAGTCAACCGCCTCGACGACGCCATCGACGCCATGCGCAAACTCTCCGAAACCGCCCGCACCGAAGACGTCAAACAAGACGCCGCCTACCAAACCGCCGTCTTCCTCATGCGCGCCAACAAACTCCCCGAAGCCGCCGCCGCCTTCACCACCTTCGCCCAAACCTACCCCAACCACTCCATGGCCCCCACCGCCAGCTTCACCCTCATCAACATCAACGAACGACTCCAAAAACCCGCCGAATCCATCGCCGCCGCCCGCGCCTTCCTCACCACCTTCCCCGACCACCCCCTCGCCCCCCGGGCCTACGAACGAATCTGGAAAACCCATCTCGCCCAAAAAGACTTCGACGGCATGATCCAAATTCACAACGAACTCTTCGAAAAATTTCCCGACTCCGAATTCACCGTCTTCGCCCTCTGGGACCAAGCCAAAGCCCTCGAAGACCAGCGGAAAATCCAGGAAGCCCTCGAAGCTTACCCCAAAGTCTTTAACCAATTCCAAACCCTCAAAAACAAAGGCTCCGTCTCCGCCGAAAACACCACCGTCCGCTCCTTCGCCGGCTTCGCCCTCAACCGCGCCGCCACCATCCGCCAAAAATTCGCCCGCGACCTCGGCAACCCCTCCCTCCTCGAAGGCGAACAACTCGAACGCTGGAAATCCCTCATGACCACCAGCCTCAACGAACTGGAAAAAGTCATCACCCAAACCAACGAAATCCGCGCCGTCCAAGGTGCCCTCCGGCTCCTGGTCGAAAACGTCGTCGCCCAAGTCAACACCGGCATGATGGACCGCGCCGCCGCCATCAACCTCCTCTCCCGCCTCGCCGGCTCCGCCACCGTCCCCAGCATCGCCCTCCAAATCCAAATCGCCCGCGCCAACCTCGCCTTCGACCTCGGCCTCCGCCAACAAGCCATCGAATACTACTCCCAAGCCATGGACGATCCCAACGCCCAACCCTCCTGGCAAGACCTCGAACGCTATGGCGAAGTCCTCCTCGACAACCGCGAATTCGACAAAGCCTTCGCCGTCTTCTCCCGCATCCAAAAAGACTTCGAATCCGACAAAAACAGCATCCCCGTCGCCATCTACGGCCTCGGCGCCGCCCAACTCGGACGCGGTAACACCAGCGAAGCCGCCGCCCTCTTCTCCCGCCTCAAATCCGAATTCCCCAACTCCCCCAAAGTCCTCGCCGCCGCCTACGGCGAAGGCCTGGGCCTGGTCGACAAAGGCGAATACGAAAAAGCCTTCGAACTCTGGCGCGACGTCCTCCGCTCCCCACGCGCCTCCAACGAAATCAAAGCCCGCACCCTCATCAGCTACGGCCAAGCCCTCGAAAAAATGGCCGACAAAAACCTCTCCCCGAAAGAAGCTGCTCGCGAAGACGGCAAACCTCCTGCCAACCCCCGCGAACTCGCCATCACTTACTACACCCGCGTCGACCTCCTCTTCGAAGCCCAGGCCGAACAAGCCGCCGAAGGCCTCTACCACGCCATTCAAGCCGCCCGTAAACTCAACCTCAACGACCAAGCCTCCCTGTTCCTCCAAACCCTCCAATCCAAATACCCCACCAGCCCATGGGCCAACCGCGCCCGCCAAGGCACCTGACCCCCCCTTTTTTCGGCCCCGCCGCCTCCATGCCCACCTTCCTTAGCCACACCACCTCCCACACCCTCGCCACCCACGGTAAAGGCACCTACGACCTCACCCCGCTCCTCAACGACACCATCTCTCGCTCCGGCATCCACAGTGGCACCGCCACCATCTTCGTCGCCCACACCAGCGCCAGTCTTCTCATCTTCGAAAACGCTGACCCCACCGCCCGGCACGACCTCCACACCTTCTTTGAACAACTCGTTCCCGAAGATCCCCGCCACTACCAACACACCGCCGAAGGCCCGGACGACATGACCAGCCACCTCCGCATGGCCCTCACCCGCACCAGCGAAGTCATCCCCATCCACCGCGCCCGCCCCGTTCTCGGCACCTGGCAAGGCCTCTTCCTCTTCGAACATCGACGCGCCCCCCACCAACGCACCGTTTGGATCAACCTCCAGGGCACCTCCGCCTAACCCCTCCGGGCTCCCCTCCCGCCGCATTTCTCGCTTGGAGCCCCCTCGCCTCCCGCTAAGTTAATGGGCTTCATCCATGGACTACAAAACCACCGTCCTCCTCCCCAAAACCGCCTTCCCCATGCGCGGCGACCTTCCCCGGCGCGAACCTCTCTGGCTCGAAGCCTGGGAACGCGAAAACCTCTACGCCCGCCAACTCCACATCCGCAAAAGCGCCCCCGCCTTCCACCTCCACGACGGTCCCCCCTTCGCCAACGGCGATGCCCACATGGGCCATGCCCTCAACATGACCCTCAAAGACATCGTCCTCAAATCCAAATTCATGGCCGGCTTCCAAGTCCCCTTCATCCCCGGCTGGGACTGCCACGGCCTTCCCATCGAACACAAAGTCACCCGCGAACTCGCCGCCGACCGTCAAACCCTCAACCCCGTCGACATCCGCCAACGCTGCGAAGCCTACGCCCGCAAATACATCGACCTCCAGCGCATCCAATTCAAACGTCTCGGCGTCTTCGCCGATTGGGACCATCCCTACATCACCATGGATCCCACCTACGAAGCCGACATCCTCCGCCTCTTCGCCACCCTCATCGAAAAAAATCTCGTCTACCAAGCCCTCCGCCCCGTCTACTGGAGCACCGGCTGCCAAACCGCCCTCGCCGAAGCTGAAGTCGAATACGCCGACCGCACCGACACCTCCATCTACGCCGTCTTTCCCCTGCCTGACCACTCCCTCCCCGGCCTGCCCGGCCCCGCCGGACTCCTCATCTGGACCACCACCCCCTGGACCCTCCCCGCCAACCTCGCCGTCGCCTATCACCCCGACCTCCCCTACATCGCCGTCGAATGGAACGGTCGCGCCCTCGTCATGGCCGAAGCCCGCCTCGACGCCCTCCGCACCGCCACCCAGCTGCCCCTTCCCGTCCTCGTCCGCCTCCCACCCTCCACCCTCTCCACCCTCCGCTACCAACACCCCTTCCTCCATCGTCAAGGCCCCCTTCTCCCCGCGGACTTCGTCACCGCCGACTCCGGCTCCGGCCTCGTGCACATCGCCCCCGGACACGGCCACGACGACTATCAACTCGGCACCAAACACCAACTCGCCCCCCTCTCCCCCGTCGATGACCTCGGG
>JBDNCR010000065.1:0-7708 GCA_046719555.1 Verrucomicrobiia bacterium
GGCCTCAAACTCGTTGCCGCCAACGACGTCCACTACGTCCGCCGTGAAGACGCCTTCGCCCACGAAGTCCTCCTCTGCATCCAAACCGGCACCCAACTCAGCAACGAAAACCGCATGCGCTACCCCTCCCACGACTTCTACCTCAAATCCGCCGAAGAAATGGCCGCCCTCTTCCACGACATGCCCGAGGCCCTCCACCACACCCTCGAAATCGCCGACAAATGCAACGTCACCATCGCCACCGACAAAAACCGCTACCCCGCCTATCCCATGCCCGAAGGCCAATCCCGCGAAGCCTTCCTCCGTCAACTCTGCGATGCCGGCCTCCGCCGCCGCTACGGCCCGCGCGCCGACCAACCCGAACTCCGTCAACGCCTCGACTTCGAACTCTCCGTCATCGAAAAAATGGGGTTCGTCAGCTACTTCCTCATCGTCTGGGACTTCATCGACTACGCCAAACGCCAAGGCATCCCCGTCGGCCCCGGCCGCGGTAGCGCCGCCGGCAGCATGGTCGCCTACGTCCTCGGCATCACCGACCTCGACCCCATCCGCTACACCCTCCTCTTCGAACGCTTCCTCAACCCCGAACGCATCTCACCCCCCGATGTCGACGTCGACTTCTGCCAAGATCGACGCGGCGAAGTCATCGACTACGTTCGCGAAAAATACGGCAAAAAATCCGTCGCCCAAATCGTTACCTTCGGCACCCTCGGCGCCAAAATGGCCATCCGCGATGTCGCCCGCGTCATGGGCCTCTCCTTCACCGAAGCCTCCAAAATCGCCAACCTCATCCCCAAAGACCCAAAAATCACCATCGCCTCCGCCATCGAACAATCCGCCGAACTCCGCGACCTCCTCGCCTCCGACCCCCGCACCCAAGAAGTCGTCCACACCGCCCAAGCCCTCGAAGGCGTCGTCCGCCAAATCGGCACCCACGCCGCCGGCGTCGTCATCGCCGACTGCGATCTTACCCACTACCTCCCGCTCACCGTCGACGACCGCGACGCCGTCATCACCCAATTCTCCATGGAGCCCCTCACCGAAATCGGCCTCCTCAAAATGGACTTCCTCGGCCTCAAAACCCTCACCGTCATCAAACACACCCTCGACTTCATCGAACAATCCACCGGCCAACGCCTCGACCTCGACACCATCCCCCTCAACGACCCCGCCACCTTCGCCCTCCTCAACCGCGCCGAAAACATCGGCGTCTTCCAAGTGGAATCTCCCGGCATGCGCAAAACCTGCCGCAAATTCCAAATCGATAGCATCGACGACATCATCGCCCTCATCGCCCTCTACCGCCCCGGTCCCATGGACCTCATCGACACCTACATCGCCCGCAAAAAAGGACTCGAAGACATCCCCTACGAACACCCCCTCCTCGAAACCATCTCCGCCGACACCTACGGCATCCTCATCTATCAAGAACAAGTCATGTCCGCCGCCCGCCTCCTCGCCGGATACAGCCTGGGCGATGCCGACCTCCTCCGCCGCGCCATGGGCAAAAAGAAACCCGAAGTCATGGCCAAAGAACGGGCCCGCTTCCTCGGAGGATGTGCCCGCCTCAACAACATCCCCCCCGACAAAGCCAATCGCATCTTCGACCTCCTCGAAAAATTCGCCGGCTACGGCTTCAACAAATCCCACAGCGCCGCCTACGGCCTCATCTCCTACCAAACCGCCTACCTCAAAGCCAACCACCCCGTCGCCTTCATGGCGGCCCTCCTCTCCAACGAACTCGACAACACCGAAAAAATCGCCCTCTTCATCGAAGAAGCCCGCCGCATGGGCATCACCATCCTCCCCCCCTCCGTCAACCAAAGCCAGCTCCGCTTCTCCATCGGCCCCAACCAAATCCGTTTCGGCCTCGCCGCCATCAAAAACGTCGGCGTCGGCTGCGTCGAAGCCATCCTCGCCGCCCGCTCCCAAGGCGGCCCCTTCACCTCCCTCCAAGACTTCATCGCCCGCGTCGAATACAAAGCCCTCAACAAAAAAGCCATCGAATGCCTCATCAAATGCGGCGCCTTCGACGAGTTTAACCTCCCCCGCGCCCAGCTCATCACCGAGATCGACGCCGCCATGGCCGCCGCCGCCTCCGCCGCCCGCGACCAGGAACTCGGCCAGGCCATGTTCCTCATGGAAGTCCCCCTCAAACCCGCCACCAGCCAGCGCCAATCCTCAACCACCTCCGACGAATGGCCCCTCCGCGAAAAACTCGGCTACGAAAAAGAACTCCTCGGCTTCTATCTCACCGGCCACCCCCTCGACGAATTCGAACCTCACCTCCGCGGATTCCGCACCGAAAAACTCGGGGAAACCGAAGAAATCCCTGACGGCACCCTCGTCCGCGTCGCCGGCATGATCGCTGAAAAAGAAGTCCGTCTCTCCAAACGCGACGGCAAACCCTGGGCCACCGCCATCTTCGAAGACCGCACCGGCCGCACCGAAATCACCGTCTTCAGCCAACTCTACGCCAAAATCGGTCACCTCCTCGAACCCGGCACCCCTCTCGTCCTCACCGGAATCGCCGACCGGAGCCAGGACGAACGATTCAAAATCAAAATCCACGCCGTCCACACCCTCCAAGAAGCCTGCGCCTCCTCCATCCAAGCCATCTTCCTCTCCTGGCCCCGTGCTCGCTGTCAACCCCCCGACTTCGACCGCCTCGACCAACTCCTCTCCGCTCACCCAGGAACGGCTGACATCTTCCTCCAGATTCCCGGCCCTGCCTGGGGCGAAGCCATCCTCCGCCTCCACGAACGTTTCCGCGTCGCCCCCTCCCTCCCCCTCCTCCAAACCCTTCGCCAATGGCTCGGCCCCGACGCCGTCCGCATCGAACCCACCCCCCCCGAACCTCTCACCCGTAAAAAATGGCCCCGACGCGAACCCGCCAAAGTCATGGCCTAGACTCCCGCCCGGAACCCTGAACCCATCAGCCTATAACGTCACCTCCACCCGGTGCCTACCCCCGGCAGGTCGGGCCGCAATCAGATTCCCGGACACCACCTGCCCATCCACCCTCAATTCCTTCACCCCGCGACAACGGCCCGCCCGATTGTCGATCGTAACCTCATACTCAGCACCTCGGAAACTCCTCACCAACCTCGCCTCGGGCACCTCCCGACTCAAACACGGATCCACCCATAACCCGTCGTAATGACGGCGCACCCCCAAAATCCACTCCACCATCAACTGGGTAAACCAGGCACACGTCCCCGTCCGCCACGGATACAACGCCACCCCCTTCCATTCCTCCGTAATGCTGTAACAATTAGTGAAGGAAAAAGGCTCCACACACGAATTGGAGATTGGATTCCACGGACTCCCCGGAGCCACCTTCACATACGTCCGCCACGCCTCCTCCGCCCGCCCCAGCATGCAATCCGCCACTCCCTTAAACCCCGCCGCATGATTGTAGCAGCCCCCATTCTCGGTGTGATACGGACGCGCCGCGGAAAACTTCCCAATCCTCTCGTCAAACTCCGTAAAAGCCGGACTGGCAATGGAAAAACCGTAGTCATTCTCGATCAACCGATCCACCGCTGCCATCGCCACCCTCGCCCGATCCTCAGGCGCCGTCCCCGAAAGGACCGCCCATGACTGCGTATTGACAAAAATTTTCCCCTCCCGATTTCGCCCCGACCCCAACGTATACCCCGACGTCGTCAACGTCCGCACATACCATTCCCCATCCCAGGCCACCTCATTCAAGAGCCGCCGAAAATGCTCAAACCACTCCTCAGCCTCCCGCACCACCTCCGTCTCCCCTCGGCGCCGGGCCAATTCGGCCACTTCCCGCAGCCCGAGACACAACTGCTGCGTCACCATCACCGACTCCCTCGGTCCCGTTTTCTCCGAAGGCTCCAACCCGTCATTCCAATCCGCAAAGTGCTGATCACACAACCCGTGCGCCCCCACATCCTTCACCAAAAAACGCATCGCCCGGAGCATATGCTCCCACACCGTCTCCTCCCTCGGATCATCCCCATACCGAACCTTCTCCTCCAGAAACCCGAGCTCCCCCGACTCCTTCAAACACCAAGGCACACAATGCAATAGCCACGCCGGCTTGTCCGAATACTGATGACGGTTAAACGGTCGAAACGAATGCGGAACCGACCCCGAAAGATATTGCGACGAAATCGCCCGCAGCAAATTGGCCCGCGCCATCGGCCAATCAAACAACACCACCCCCATGTCGTTCTGTAAATTATCGCGGAAGCCCGACTTGTTGATCAAATAAGAAACCATCTGCTTCTTGGCAAAGCAGTTCAACAAGCTGTCACGATCCACATCCCCCGTATCCACCCGGAACACCCCAGCCCGCCGATTCTCAATCGCCACCTGTTCCGCCCACCAACCATCCACCCTCTCGGCATCCAACCCCATGAGACGCTCCGCCAACTCCTTCACATCTCGGCACTGACCCAGGACAAAATCCACCCGCCCCTCCTGCCCCGGCTCCAGCTCCAACCGCACCTGCACCACCGCCGCACAATCCGGCCCGTGAAAAATCCGGTTGTCCGCCTCCCACCCATGCAACACCCGCGGATGCGCCAACGAATACGATTCCGTCGTAAAAAAATCACGATACCCGCTCGCCCCCACATAACCCGCCCGATGCGTCGTTGCCAAAAACCCATTAAACCGTCCATTGGGCACCTCCCGCGAACGGTTATGCACCGTCACCGCACCCAACTCCGGATGAATTCGCGTGTGATTATCCTTTCCCACCCACTCCCCCTCCGGCCCTGTCCCCGTCAACTGAAACATCGCATAAGCAAACAACGACACCGTCCGCCGCCGGTCCGAACGATTCCTCACCTCCACCTTCCAAACCTCCACCGGCTCCTCCGCCGGAACAAACACCGTTTGCCGCACCGCCAACCCCTCGCACACCGACTCAATCCGCGTGTAAGCCGGATGAAACACACACCGCCTCTCCTGCACCATCGTCGCCACCGGCTCCCCCCAAGGATTAAACGTCACCTTCGTCTCATCGTCCCGCACGTAAAGATACTTCGCGTCATACCCCACCAACTGGCAGGTGCACCCCGCCTCATCCCGCACCGTCACCGGACCATCCCCCAAATTCGAAACCTCCGCATACATCTCCTCCGGCCCCGGTCGATTATAATGAACATTTCGCCACTTGCGCGGTGGCTCGCCCGTCAACGTGAACGTATTCTCATCCGGAGAAAAAAAACCGTAAGGGGACAATTGGCTCATTAAACCTTACTCTGAAAGGACCCTCGGCCCTCCCGCAAGGCCAAACCCCACCCCTCCACCCCAACCTTACACCCCGGCTGGACCTTCCCCACCATCCAGGCAACCTCCTTCTTCATGCCCACCCGCCACGCCGATGTCCTGGTCGTCGGCCAGGGCTTGGCCGGAACCCAGATCGCCCTCACCCTCCTCCAACGTGGTCTTCGCGTCCTCGTCGCCGATCCCGGCCACCAACAAGCTGCCTCCAGGGTCGCTGCGGGCGTTCTCAACCCGGTCACCGGCCAACGCCTCGTCCTCACCTGGCAAGCCCATCTCCACCTCCCCTTCGCCAAACAAACCTACCGCACCCTCGAACGCCTCCTCCAAACCACCTTTCTCCGGGAAATGCCCATCCGACGCCTCATCCGATCTGAAGCCGAACTCACCCGCTGGCACCAACGTCAAACCGATCCCGCCTACGCCTCCTTCCTCGGCCCCTACCAACCCCCCGGCTCCCTTCCCCACCAACGTGACACCCCCTTCGGAAGCTGCGCCATCCTCGGAGCCGCAGTCCTCGACACCCCTCACTTCCTCACCGCCACCCGACAATGGCTCCAAACCGAAGGCCTCCTGCATCAAACCCACGTCACTCCCCGGGACCTCCGTCTTCACCACGGCCTCGTCACCTGGCGCGGACTCCGTTTCGACCGGATCGTCTTCTGCCAAGGCTGGGGCGCTCGCAACAACCCCTGGTTTTCTCACCTCCCCTTTCAATGGGCCAAAGGCGAAATCCTCGGCCTCCACCTCCCCGATCATGGACTCAACGAAATTCTCAACCGCGAAAAATGGATTCTCCCCGAAAACCCCAACCAACTCCGCGTCGGCTCCACCTTCCAATGGAACCCCATCGACCACCATCTCACCCCGGCCGCCAAGCGGGAACTCCTCCGCGCCACCACCACCATCCTCCGCCTCTCCTCCCCCCCCAACGTCTTGACCCACCAGGTCGGCATTCGGCCCTGCTCCCACGACACCCGCCCCTATCTCGGCCCCAGCCCCCACGACCCTCGCCTCTGGATCGCCAACGGCTTCGGTGCCAAAGGAGCCCTCACCACCCCCCTCTGCGCCGCTCGACTAGCCGACGCCCTCACCGAAACCGGCTCCCTCCATCCCGACGAACACATCTCCCGCTGCACGCCACCCTCCGGAACCCCTCCAGTCCCATAACCGCTAACCCACCTCCTTGACACCTGTCCCATCATCTCTAGAACAGTTCTTGTGCTCCCCTTCGCCGTTCACTTCACCCCCGGCGAACCGGCCTACGAACAACTCGCCCTCGCCGTCGAACGAGCCGTTTGGGCCCGCGACCTCCTCCCCGGCCAACCCTTCCCCTCGGTCCGTCAACTCAGCCAAGAACTCTGCCTCAACCCCAACACCGTTCACCGGGCCGTCCAACTCCTCACCGAGCGCGGCTTCCTCGACACCCGGCCCGGACGCCAATCCCTCATCCGCTTGCCCGACGCCCCCCCCACCTCGCTCGCGCTCAACCTCCTGCGCCCCCCAATCGACCGTGTCGTCGTCGAAGCTCGTCGTCTGGGCCTCACCCTCGACCCCGTCGAAAGGCTCCTCCACCAACAATGGACCGCAGTGGAAGGAAGGGCCGAGTGAACAACCTCATTCAATTTCACAACACCTCCCGCGCCTTCCACGGCCGCGATGCCGTCCGCAACCTCAACCTCACCGTCCCCGAAGGCTCCATCTACGCCTTCCTCGGACCCAACGGAGCCGGCAAAACCACCACCATCCACATGATGCTCGGCATCCTTCGCCCCACCTCCGGCCACGTCACCGTCTTCGGACAAGATTCCCAAAAACTCCGCCCCTCCGACAAATGCCGCATCGGCTACGTCTCCGAGAACCAACGGTTGCCCATGTGGATGAAAGTGCGGGAATTCCTCGCCTATTGCCGTCCGTTCTACCCGACCTGGGACGACCCCTTCAGCCAAGCCCTCGTCCGCCAATTCAACCTCCCTCCCGAACGCAAACTCAAAGCCCTCTCCCGAGGCATGCTCGGCAAACTCGCCCTCGCCTCCGTCCTCAGCTACCGACCCTCCCTCCTCGTTCTCGACGAACCCTTCTCCGGCCTTGACCCCCTCGTCCGCCACGAATTCATCCAGGGCGTTCTCGAACTCATCGGCCAGGAAAAATGGACCGTCTTCATCTCCTCCCACGACATGGATGAAGTCGAACGCCTCTGCGACCACGTCGGCATCATCGCCAACGGTCAACTCATGGCCAATGAAGCCATCAGTGACCTGCAAAACCGCTTCCGCGAAGTCACCTTCCACTCCGATCCCATCAACCCACCCCCCCCACAACTCCCTCCCCACTGGATGAACCTCCAAACCAGCAGCCGCCTGGTCCGATTCGTCCACGCCCACTTTGACGAAACTTCCCTCCCCACCGAAATTCTCCAAATCGCACCCACCGCCCAAGCCAT
>JBDNCR010000066.1:0-7651 GCA_046719555.1 Verrucomicrobiia bacterium
TGAGCCAGTTCCAGCGTTTTTTGATAGCTCTCTAGGGCGGCCGGATAGTTGCCCTGCTCGGTGTAGGTGTTGCCCAAGGCGAATCACGCCACGTCAAAAAGGTGTCCCGACCCGGCTCATCACCGCTCGTCAGTTGCTGACCGATGCCGCTTTCACTGCCCACCGCTTCGAGGCTGGCGAGACCTATGAACATCGCCGCATTCGTTCATTCATGCTTCTAGAGGCTTCTACCCGATTGGAACGGGAGTTGGCGATCACCTCAGGGGTGGTATGCAGAACCGAACAGGGAAAAGAGGTCTTTGCCCCAGTGGTTCCGACCTGTTCGATCGACTGGCTGAATGTGAAAGGACAGGTGGTGGACGATGGCTCGGCGGAATTCCGCATCGCCCGGGCTTTGGGTTCCATTCGTCCCTTCTGTGCAAAAGGCGAGTCCATTCAAGGTCTTCGGGAAAATCTCCTGCCTCTTATTCGGAAGAACGGGCATTGGGGGTGGCACAGAAAAAGCACCCGCTTCGTTTGGCAACGCAACGCCTCACTGTTGGATAATTTGGCAAGCGTGCTACGTCGGCGATTGGTGGATGCGCAAAGCGTTCCGAAAGACGGATTGCCTCTCGATTGCCATCCCCATTTGGCGGCCAGATTCGACGACATCCTTGCCTTATGGGAAAACCGTTGCGATGAGCCTCGCATCATCAGCCTCACCCATGCTTTTGCATGCATCAATACGAAGGACTTTCCTCGAGAAGTCACACGGACCGCATCCCACGCCGACAGCCATGGGATATCGGGTGGCGAAGCTCCCCCTGCCAGTGCCGATAATGCTTCCTCCCGCCTGCCGCGCGCCTACGCCTTGCTAAAGCTCTGCTTCATGGGTGGACGTCTGCCGCCAAGACCTGGCGCTCGCGTGTCTGAGGAGACTCCTTACGCTCCCGGCAATCTCAGAATGCTTACCCACCTTTGGTGCGGTGACATCACCTCCGCTCTCAAATTGGCCGCCGACCGCCTGCACTTCGTAAACTACCCCCCAATCCTCCGACGCTTTGATGCTCCCATGGAATATCATCTAACTCCAAATGACTGTCGAAAACTTGCCGGATTGCTTCTCATTCCGGTCCAGAATCCGTTTCAACTCGTACAATTAACCATAAGGAAGGAACCCAAAATATGAGCAACCAAAACCAGCCATCTACCCCCATCGTTGTCGCCATCTACTCCCTGCCACGACTCCACATTCAAGCCACCCTCAAGGTGGCATCAGGACGAGGTGGCCGCTTTCAGCCCGCCACTTACGCCAACCAAGGCCCCTGTTACTACAAGATCCCGGGAGCAGATGGTGTTCTCCGTGATGCCCTCATCGTGGATACACCGCAGGCCATGGCGAACTGGCTGGAGTATGTCTGCTGGCCAGCGGGTCGGGAGGATTACCTTCCTGAATTCCAAGGGATTCCGTATGTCAAAGTGCTCGATGGCGATAACAATAGCCAGTTTCTAACTTCCTCCGTCCTCGAAAGCCATCGGCTCAATTCTCGATATATCTACGAGAGCAAACCAACAGCTGCCGATACTTCACTGGGTCTTGAAGTAGACAAAGAGTTTCGCGATTTCCTCAAAACCAAGTATTTCAAGACCAACAACAACCGTCCATTTCCCATGGGAAGGTTCTTGAGCAAAATCTTTGATCTCGATCCCGCATGCCTCCTCCACGGCTTCTTTATGGCGGGTGGGGATGGGTTTGAGGGGCTCGAGGGCCGCGCTCGCTGGATGCGCACCTTGGCGGCATCCGTTCATGCGGAAGATCCCCAACGCCTCTTTCCCGGCGGAGCTTATGTGGATCATGTTTGTGCCAAGAATAACATCCCCCACACCGGAGACCACGCCACCTCTAGTAAGGTCACGATGGACTTCATTCTCAATGTCCAAGCTCTCAAGGACTTCCAGGTTGACGTGGCAGACCACGAATCTGGCCTGACTAACCTCCAGGTCAAGTTCCTCATCGCGTTCGCTCTGCGTAAAATACTTTCCCTCACAACGGAGAGAGGCTTCTTCCAACCACGCAGTTGGTGCGAGTTTCAGTTTGAAAAAGTAGAAGTCGTTGACGGGGAAGATGGCAGCAAGTGGGATAACATTTCTGCAAAAGCCGGGGAAGATTCGGCAAAGCTGAAGCTCGCCACGGAGTTCGATCAACTCAAGAAGGCCATCTTTGAGGCCCCATTTCAGGATTTGCCCGAGGACCTGAATGCTGACGCGGAAACGGAATTGACCGAAGAACAGAAAGCGAAAAAGGATGCCAAAAACAAACGCATCGCCGCGAGAAAAGGCATTACCTTGGTGTTTAACGAGAAATATTCTGGCGAGATACCTTTGGATCAATCAAAAACCGAAATCCTACGCGAATTCTGGAACAAGAACATGACAGATATAGGTCTCAATGTCTCTTTCGACCGAGTAAAGCGGGACGCTAAGCAGAAGAAACCGGCCTTTGAAGGCATTAAAGGCATCTATGGCTACCTGCCGAAAGATGCCTTCGATGCGATCGAAAAGAAAATTGCCACTTGGTTCAAGGATTGGAGCCCCGAGGGGGATGAACTCGAAACACTTGGAAGTGAATTTACTAAAGAATCTATCAAGAGCATCATCGAGGAGATGATCAAGAGTTACAGACAGAAAATCGAAAAGCGTTGGAAAGATGACAAAACCAAAGCTGCGGATTAACTGGTCATGCTCATCATCTCCATTCGCTTCATCAACGGCCGCGCTCATCTGCACCCGTGGCAAAACGCGTCCACGCAGGGGGACATAGACTGGCCTCCTTCCCCGTGGCGTCTCTTGCGCGCCCTGGTCGCCGTGGCAGGGCGAGGACTGACTAGCCTTCCACGCGATGCAGACAAGGCCGAATCTCTGTCAACTTGGGCACTTGGGTTAATGCAGGACGCCGATAACAATCCGCTGCCAGGAAAAATTCCTTTAGCGCGGTTAGCAGAACTCGTGGCAAAGCTTGCTCAAGGACCTCCTGTGATCTTGCTCCCCCGCTCCCAGATTGGGCATTTGCGTCTCTTCCATCCAGATGATAAAGGCAATCGTTCAGGAGATCGCCTGGGCTCCCCTTTCCTCGACTGCTTTGCATCCGTAGATCCTAAACAGCCTATTTTCTTCCAGTGGGAATCCATGAGCTTGGCGCCAACGGAAATGGTAGATCTGGAAAAACTACTCCATCGACTCCCATATTTCGGCCGGTCGGAGTCATGGTGCGAAGCAAAACTTCTCACTCAGCTTCCTGAATCGGTAGAAGCAGGGAAGACCTATTGGAAATGTGTGTGTATCGAAGAAGCCGACGCAACCACCCGCAAATCGCTCGGAAAAGAGCATGTGGACTACGAGGTTAAACGACGGTTGGCTTGGGAGGAAACGGATTTCCAGCCCCGCGCGCAGCGCTTGCTCGGCTTTATTGAACAACGAGAAGCCGCACAAAAAAAACTGCAGAAGGAAGAGGATGAATGGCGGAAAAAAGGGAAAGGAAAGGATGGCTCACCACCTAATAAAACGAAGGAGCACACGACGGCGGAGTCTGCTGTTGAACGATGGCAATCCATCATATCAGAAACCAAAGACCTCACCCTCCTCCGCTGCCTCTTGCGCGAGTCCGGTGAGGACCGCAAATCCGGTCTGCCGCGCCCCATCGGCACACGCTGGGTGCATTATGCGGTGCCTCGGGAGGTATTCCGGGTGCCGAAAGCGACCCGTTCCAAGCCCAAACCATCCGAGGACATCTGCTACAACCCTCAATCCATTTCCGAAACCGAGCGGGCGCAAATCGTCCGCTTTGCCCTCAACACGAGCACCTTCCACCGTGCCGTTCTACCAAATGTTACCGCCACAGTCGCCGTGGCGCAGCGCATCCGCACGGTCGCCCTCGGCATTTTCGGCAGGCAAAACCATGGCAAACTCTCCCCGCAGCTCACCGGCAAGCGCTCCGGCGACCCCGACGCTCCATGGCAGCTTTTTGACCAAAGCCACGCCTTCGTGACCAAGCTCAACGACCACGCCGCCCACGCCCAATGGTGGCTTACCGATGAAGACCACGACGGCTTCCTCGATCACCTCAATGTTTTCTGCGAAAACGGCTTCTCCCGCGCCGATGTCACCGCCCTGCAATCCCTCGTCAAGGTGCCCCAACGCGACGGCTTCCCCGATCTCCTGCTCACGCCCATCTACGTGGGTCGCCTTGACGCCCTGCGCGTTCCCGGCTTTTTCGAACCCTCCCGAAAAGCGAAAACCTTCGTCTCCGCCACTCCTTATTTTTGCCCCATTCACCTCACGCACGGCAGAGGTCGGGGCGGCAAAAGCCGCTCGCTGGTCGATCAGATCAGAAAAGAAATAGGACAAGCAGGACGAAACACGACGATCCTTGAAATCGTCTTCGACTACGATCCTGCGACCCTCAACGCCTCGCCCAACCCTCGTCTCACTGCCGTCACGCTTCCCAAAGATTTCAACCGCGACAGCCACGGCAAACTGACGGGCGTCACCTACCACCCCTTGGAAGTCACCACCTTTGTGGCTAATCCACCGACAAACCCCACAACCTCCCTCGGTTCCTGCTACCCCAACGCCCTTGTCAAAAATCCTGATGCCCTGTGTCCCCTGGGTCAACGCAGTGGCATCTATGTGGCCGATGGCACCCGCTTTCTCCCGGCACAGAAATTTGCCTCCACCCGCCGTGACGACCAGACGAAAGGCCCGGGTCGGATGCTCCTGATCACCTTCACCAACCCACGCCCTGCCACACTTTTTGCTCTCGGCAAATTTTCCCATTTCGGCCTTGGGCTTTTTGTTCCCTGGTCAAACGGACAAACTTGACCAACCGACCCGATCAGGATCGATGAATCATCCATGTTGTGAACCTTCAAGACGCCAAGACGCATTTTTCCCAACAAGTCTCACGGTCACCCTGAACAAACTAACCTCCATCAGACGCCCTGAATTTTGCCATGTCTGACACTCACGCCGGGCCGAAAAAAGCAGCAGGCGACCTGCCATCGCCTCAGGACCGTTCCCGGTCCCGCACCTCCCGAACCGAATCGGATAAACCAGCAGAACCCTCCCTTTCGCCCATCGGTCAACAGGCCCTGGAAGCCCTCCGCCGCGACCCGCAGGATGAAACCACGACACCAGAAACCATCCCTGCCCGCATGCTCAATGAGTTTGTCTATTGCCCGCGCCTGTTTTACTACGAGCACGTCGATGCGGTTTTCCAGCACAACGCCGACACCCTCAAAGGTAAGGCCGCCCACCGGCGAGTCGATTCAGGCACCGGCGCCCTGCCTCCGCCCGAAACCATCCAACCCATCCCCGGCATCGCCCAGGAATCCAACGAGGAAATCCATTCCCGCTCCGTCCAACTCGCCTCCGACCGCCTCGGCGTTACTGCCAAACTCGATCTTGTCGAAGGTCACCAGAACGGCGACGACCTTTTCTCTCGCGTCGAAGTCTCCCCCGTCGAATACAAAGTCGGTGCACCCCGACTTCACCACGACACCGTTACCCTCTGGGACGCTGATAAAATGCAACTCGGCCTCCAGTGCCTCCTCCTCCGCGACAACGGCTATCCCTGCTCCGGCGGGTGGCTCTTCTACCGGGCCACCCGCCAACGGATTCGCCTCGATCTAACCCCGGAACTCGAACAGTGGATCCTCAGCCAAATCGCCCAAGCCCGCGCCACCATGCGCGGCTCCATTCCCCCGCCCCTAGTCGATTCTCCCAAATGTGTCCGTTGCTCCCTGGCCCCCATCTGCTTGCCCGACGAAACCCACCTCCTTCAGCAACCCGAACCGCCCGCCTCCGGCACCGCCACCACCTCAACAACCCCGCCACCCCGACGCCTCATCGCCCCCGCTACCGACCAAAAAGCCCTCTACCTCAACACACCCGGCCTCCACATCGGACGTTCCGCCAATGTCCTTCAAGTCCGCGATAAAAAACAACTTCTCGAGGAAATTCGCCTCGCCGACCTCCACCACGTCGCCCTCTTCGGCAACATCCAGATCTCCACCCAACTCGTTCAGAAGTTATGTGAACTGGAAATTCCCCTCACCTACTTCTCCACCGGTGGATGGTTCTACGGCATCACTCGCGGCCATTCCCTTAAAAACATCCTTACCCGCATCGCCCAGTTCAAAATCGCCGCTGACCCCGCCGCCTCCCTCCGCGTCGCTCGCAGCTTCGTCTCCGGCAAAATCCGTAACCAGCGCACCCTCCTCATGCGCAACCACATGGATCCCCCTGCTCCCGCACTCAATCGCCTCCGCCAAGCCGCCCGCGACGCCCTCCAGGCCGAATCGCTCCCCTCCCTCCTCGGCATCGAAGGAGCCGCCGCCGCTGAATACTTCTCCAACTTCTCCGGAATGCTCAAACCCGGCGATGACGATTCCCCCACCGCCCATCCACGGCCTCCCTTTCCGTTCGACTTCACCACCCGCAATCGTCGCCCTCCGCGCGATCCCGTCAACGCCCTCCTCTCCCTCCTCTACTCCATGCTTGCCCGCGACTGCTCCATTGCCGCCCTCGCCGTCGGCTTCGACCCTTGGCTCGGTTTCTTTCACCAGCCTCGGTTCGGCCGCCCCGCCCTCGCCCTCGACCTCATGGAAGAATTTCGCCCCCTCATCGCCGACTCCACCGTCCTCACCCTCATCAACAACCAAATGCTCACCCCCGGCCACTTCATCGCAGCGGGCGATTTCGTCAATCTCACCCCCGAAGGCCGCAAAATCGTTTTCGAATCCTACGAACGCCGCATGCAACACCTCATCACCCACCCCGTCTTTGATTACAAAGTCTCCTACCGCCGCGCCATCGAACTCCAGGCCCGCATCCTGGCCCGCTGGCTGGAAGGAGAGATTCCCCAATACCGGCCGTTCCTTACCCGATGAAACCTCACCCCTCTCCTCCTCAACACGGCTCCAGACCATCCGATCTCCTCTCCCGGTCCGACCACGCAGAGGCAAGACCGGACTCCTATTTGCGATAACCTCAGTTCGGCACTCCCATGCGCACCACCTACATCGTCACCTACGACATCGCCGATGCCAAACGCCTTCGCCGCGTCTTCAAAGTGTGCAAAAACCACGGAGCCCACCTCCAATTCTCCGTCTTCGAATGCGATCTCAACCCCGCGGAACGGACCCAACTCGAAGCCGAACTTGGCGCGGAAATCAACCACGCCGAAGACCAAGTCCTCTTCATCGCCCTCGGCCCTGCCGACGGCCGGGGCAGCCGCTCCATCTCCGCCCTCGGCCAGCCCTACACCCCTTGGGATTCCCCCTGTTACGTGGTCTGAAAGACCCCGTTTTCGCTCATTGACAACCTGACTTTTTTTCGCGCCTCCCACCCGCGAGCGGTGAGGTCCTGCCGCCCTCCTGCCCACCGCTCGCAGGCCATAAACAACTCCCCATCAACCCGTTAGTTTCAGACCAACCTCCACCGAGAACCACATCTCGGACCACCAAAGGCAAGCTCTCGCAACCTTCGGTTCTGGACACTCTGGCTCAACGGGTTGTAATCTGTGGCATTCCGCGCTCTTCGGAGCGCGGCCCCATTGAAGCCAATCACCCGCTGAGAGGTGGACGGAGGCCGCTAGAACATTCCGCGCGCTTCG
>JBDNCR010000067.1:0-7481 GCA_046719555.1 Verrucomicrobiia bacterium
TGACCCGGGCGATCCGGGAGTTGTTGGAGGGGAATTTGGAGGGGGTGGAGGTGGAGGGGGAGGTGTCCAATTGGCACCGGCATGGTTCGGGGCATGTGTATTTTACGTTGAAGGATGTGGGGGCGCAGATTCGGGCGGTGATGTTTCGCGGGGAGGTGATGCGAGCGGGTCGGTTACCGAAGGACGGGGAGCTGGTGGTGGCCGAAGGGGATGTGACGGTGTATGAGCCGCGGGGTGAGTATCAGTTGCGGGTGAGACGGTTGAGGTTGAAGGGGAAGGGTTCGTTGCAGGAGCAGTTTGAGGCTTTGAAGGCGAAGTTGTGGGCGGAGGGGTTATTTGATCCGGAGAGGAAGCGGAGGCTGCCCGGTTTGGTGCGGCGGGTGGCGGTGGTGACGTCGCCAACCGGGGCGGCGGTGCGTGATTTTGTGCAGGTGCTGCAGCGGCGGTGTCCACGGGTGGCGATTCAGGTGTTTGGGGTGAAGGTGCAGGGGCCAGGGGCGGCGGAGGAGGTGGCCGAGGCGGTGAAGATGTTGAATGAGTTGGGAGAGGTGGAGGTGATTGTGGTGGCTCGGGGAGGGGGGAGTTTGGAGGATTTGTGGGCGTTCAATGAGGAGGTGGTGGCGCGGGCGATTGCTGGTTCACGGATTCCGGTGATTTCGGGGGTGGGCCATGAGGTGGATTTTACAATTGCTGATTTTGCGGCGGACGTGCGGGCACCGACGCCATCCGCGGCGGCCGAGATGTTGAGTGAGACCGATGCGGTGTTGCGGAGGGTGGTGTCGGAACGGGCGGGGCGATTGGAACGGTTGGTGCGGGAGCGGGTGCGGTGGGAGCGCGAGCGGTTGGAGCGGATTTCAAGGAGTCCAGCTTTCCGGGAGCCGGGGCGGGTGGTGGAGCGGGCTTATCAGCGGCTGGATGATTGGGCGTTGCGTTTGGGGGGTGGCTTGCGGCGTGCGGAACGAGCGGCCCAGGAACGGTTGCGGGGCGTGGTGGAGCGGTGGAATCGGGTGGATCCGAGGGTGCTGGTGGGGAGGAAACGGGAGGAATTGGTGCGGCGGGTTGAACGGTTGCGGTTGTTATCGCCGGAAGGGGTGTTGCGGCGTGGGTTTGCGATGGTGTTTGATGAGGAGAAGAGGTTGGTGCGGTCGGCGGAGGGGGTGGCGAAGGGGGCGGGCATTCGGGTGTATTTGGGTCGGGGCTGTTTGAAGGGACGGGTGGAGGAGGTGGACGGGGAGGAGGGGTGGGGGCGTTCATCGGTCACTTGACGGGCGGGTGGGGTTCCCTATTTTTCCGCGATGGCTTTGGGCGAAAGGCAGACGCAGGTTAGAACGGTTTCGATGTCGCGGTCGCAGCTTCGCGTGGTGGTGGAGCCGGATTTGGCGGTGAAGGTGGACCAGGCAATGGAGCGGACCAAGCAGTTGCAGTTTAGTCGGCAGAAGCCGGATGGGCATTGGATTGGGGAGTTGTTGGTGGATACGACGTTGGTGTCCGATCTGATGCTGTATATGTATTGGAAGGGGGAGGTGGATTTCGCCAAGCAGGCGAAGTGTGTGAAGCATATTTTGGATCGGCAGTTGGCCGATGGGGGCTGGAATATTTATCCGGGCGGGCCGAGTGAGATCAACGCTTCGGTGAAGTGTTATTTATCGCTGAAATTGGCGGGGATGTCGGCGGACGATCCGGTGATGCAGAAGGCGCACGCGACGATTTTGCGGTTGGGCGGGGTTCCGAAGTGCAACACGTACTGCAAGTTGTATTTGGCGCTGCTGGGGTTGTTTCCGTGGAAGTATCTGCCGATCATTCCGGTGGAGGCGGTGTTGTTGCCGAACTGGTTGTATTTCAACATTTATGAGATGTCAGCCTGGACTCGGGCGATGTTTGTTCCGCTGGCGATTATCAATCATTTCAAGCCGACACGGTTGTTGCCGCCGGAGAAGCAGATTCATGAGTTATTCCCGTATGGGACAGAGCAGATGGATTTTTCGTTGCCGCGAGATAAGAAACTGTTCACGTGGCGGAATTTCTTTTTGTTCTGGGACGGTTTTTTGAAGTTTGTGGATCAGTTGCCGTGGAAGCCGTTCCGGACGCGGGGATTGAAGGCGGCGGAGGCCTGGATTTTGGAGAGGAACGGGCCGGGCTCGGACGGGTTGGGGGCGATTTTCCCGTCGATGTTGAATGTGCTGTTTGCGTTAAAGTCGCTGGGCTACTCGGATGATGATCCGGTGTTCCGGAAAGCGGAACAGCATTTCTTTGATTTTCAGGTGAACGATCTGGAGAACGATGATTTCCGGATTCAGCCGTGTTTTTCTCCGGTGTGGGATACGGCGATTACGACGGTGGCTTTAGCGACGTCAGGGGTGGACCGTGATGATCCGAGGTTGAAGAAGGCGGCCGACTGGTTGCTGGAGCGGGAGGTGAAGATTAAAGGGGATTGGGCGGTGAAGAATCGCTATCCAACCGCAAGTGGGTGGGCGTTTGAGTATCACAATGAGTATTATCCGGACGCGGATGATACGTTTAAGGTTTTGTTAGCTTTGCGGTTGGTGAATGCCTCGGATCCAAAGAAACAAAAGGAGGTGATGGATCGGGCACTGCCCTGGGCGATGAGTTTTCAGTGTAAGGATGGGGGGTTTGCCGCGTTTGATAAGGATATTACCAAGCAGTGGTTAAATCATGTTCCGTTTGCGGATCACAATGCGATCCTGGATCCGCCGTGCAGTGATATCACGGCGCGGGCTTTGGAGTGCATGGGGAAGATGGGCTTGTCCAAGTCGCACCCGGTGGCGGTGAAGGCGATTCGGTATCTGCGGCGGACGCAGGAGGAGGATGGTTCGTGGTATGGTCGTTGGGGGGTGAATTATATTTATGGGACGTGGCAGTCGCTGCGGGGCCTGTTTTATATCGGGGAGGATATGAATCAGGATTGGATTGTGCGGGGTCGAGATTGGCTGGAGTCTTGCCAGAACCCGGACGGGGGTTGGGGTGAGACGGTGGCGAGTTATGATGACCCGCGATTAAAGGGACAGGGTCACAGTACTCCATCTCAGACGGCGTGGGCGATGATGGGTTTGTTGGCGTTTGGGGATCCAACGCGTCCGAGTATTGTGCGGGCGGTTCAGTATTTGACCACGACGCAACAGCCGGATGGGAATTGGCGGGAAGATTTCATCACGGGAACGGGTTTTCCGAGGGTGTTTTATTTGAAGTATGATTTTTATCGGACGAACTGGCCGCTGATTGCGTTGGGTGAGTATCGGAACGAGATGAAGCGGTTGGAGGCGGCGAGTGGTGGGATGAGGGTGGCAGCGTAGGGCTGGGGCGAAGCTGCGCGAGATTGGCGCGGTGCGGGATCGGCGGGAAAAGGGGGGCAAGCTTAGAGGTTGGCCCAAGGTTGGTCGGAGGGGGTCACGGGCGCGGACCAACCGTAGTTTTGGTAGCGATGTTCGACGAACTTGGGGTCCATGCCGATGGCCGCGAGTCCCTCGGGTGTGCCGAGGTTGGGGCCGTGCCACCAACGTCCGCAGACGGCTCCTCCCATGAGGAAGGTGGTGCGGTTGATTTGGATGGCTTCGCTGTAGTGGAGGTGACCTTGCAGGATGAGGAGGAGGTTGTGTTGGTCAAAGAGTCGGAGGATGTGGTTGGCATTGTCGACGGCCAGGAAGGGGGGCAGGGGGGCGAGGGGGTTTTCGGTGATTTGGCGAAAGGTGGTTCGGAAGGGGATGTGGGTGACAAGGATGAGCGGTTGTTCGCGATCGGTTTGACGAAGTTGGTCCGCGAGCCAGGCGATTTGTTGGTCGGAGATGTGGCCGCGGTAGGAGAGGGTGCCGTCTTCGGCAGGGAGGAGGTCAATGGAGTCGAGGAGGAAGAATTTGTAGCCTTTGGGGTGTTCGAAGGTGCGATAGGTGGTGTCGAGACCGAGGGCTTCCATGGCAGGACGGCGCGGATTCCAGTCGGTGGCGGAGATTCCGGAGGGGGGCAAGCCGATGAGGTCGTGGTTGCCGAGAATGGGTTGGACGGGAAAGTGGAGTTTTTTGAGGAACTCGGTGAAGATGGTGAATCGAGGGGCGGCTTGGTCCGGGGTGGAGGAGAGGCCGCGGTGGATGAAGTCGCCTCCGCCGATGACGAGGTCGGGCCGGAGGGCATTGATGCGAGAGGCGAGGAAGCCGAGGGCTTCTGGAACGCCGCGGTCCGGGATGGCGTGGACGTCGGTGAAGAAGAGGAAGTTGAGGGGAAGGAGGCCGGAGGAGCGGGCACAGCCGAGGAGTGCTCCGGTGAGGCCCGAGGTGCCGAGGGTGAGGAAGTGGCGACGGGAGATCATGTGGGGGCGGGGAGGGGCAATTGGGTCACTGGCGGGAATCGATGCGAGCGATGAGGAAACGGGCAAGGCCGCGACTGAGGACGAGAGTGAAGAGTCCAAGGGCACCGAGGAGGGCAGCGGTTTGGAGGGTGGCTTCTCCGGAACGGAGGTGGAGGGTGGCGTTGGGAGCGAGGTGGTCGGGGATTTGGCGGAGGGTGAAGGAGTCGGAGAGGGCGGTATGGACCCAGAGGGCGAGGGCCGTGATGATGAGGGCGCAAGCAAAGAGGCGAAGGGAGAGAGTGGCCAGGGAGTGGAGGTCGGTTTGGGTCACGCGGGAAGCTCCAGGATGGAAGGGAAGAGGTTGAGGACGTGGTCGATTTCGGCTTCGGTGTTGGAGGTGGCCAGGGAGAAGCGGATGGAGGCAAGGGCGTCGGGATCGCGAAGGCCCATGGCTTTGAGGACATGGGACGGGGAGACAGTGCCGGAGGTGCAGGCGGAGCCGGCGGAGGCGCAGACGCCGGCTTGGTCAAGACGGGCGAGGAGGTGGGAGGCTTCGGCTCCGGGGAAGGTGATGTTGGTGGTGTTGGGGAGTCGGGGGGCGGAGGCTCCGTTGATGCGGGCGGAGGGGACGCGGGTGAGGATGCCGGTTTCGAGTCGGTCGCGCAGGGCGCGAACGCGTTGGTTTTCGTCGTCGAGTCGGGCGAGGGCAAGTTCGCAAGCGCGGCCGAGGCCGACAATGGCCGCGACGTTTTCGGTGCCGCCGCGTTTGCCTTTTTCTTGGGCTCCGCCGAGGAGGAGCGGGGAGAATCGGGTGCGGCGGCGAACGGCGAGGGCGCCAATGCCTTTGGGGGCGTGGAGTTTGTGGCCGGAGAGGGCGAGGAAATGGATGGGGGCGGCGTGGAAGCGGATGGGGAGTTTGCCGACCGCTTGGACGGCGTCGGTGTGGAAGAGGATGCCGCGTTCGGCGCAGAGGTTGGCGATGGATTCGATGGGGAAGAGGACGCCGGTTTCGTTGTTGGCCCACATGATGGAGACGATGGCGGTGTCGGGCCGGATGGCTTCGGCAACGGCGGCCGGGTCGAGTTGGCCGTCGGGGGCGACGGGGAGCCAGGTGACGCCGTAACCGAGGCGTTCGAGGTGTTCGGCCTGGTTTTTGACGGCGGAGTGTTCGACGGAGGTGGTGACGAGGTGGCGGTGACCGGTGGTGGCGAGGGCGGAGGCGATGGCGGTGTTGTCGGATTCGGTGCCGCAGCTGGTGAAGAGGATGTCGCGCGGTTCGGCGCCGAGGAGGGCGGCGACTTGTTCGCGGGCAGTGTCGAGGGCAGCGGCGGTGCGTCGGCCGAAGGAGTAGGAGCTGGAGGGGTTGCCGTAGTTTTCTTTGAGGAAGGGGAGCATGGCGTCGAGGACGGCGGGGTCGACGGCGGTGGTGGCGTTGTTGTCGAGGTAGATCATGAGGGGCCCCGGCGGGCAGGCCGGGAGGAGCTGAGGAATGTAGGGAGAAGGCGGATTGAAATCAATCGCTCAACTCGACCTGCCAAACGCCGACGTCGACGAAGTGCCGCCAGGAGGGGTGATGGGTGTGTTGGATTTGGAATTGGAGGAAGGGCCGGACTTTGGGTTTTTTCGGCTTGCGGGCGAGTTTCATGCCGATTTCGTGGGGGAGCCGGTTGCCTTTCCGGGTGTTGCAGGGGATGCAGGAGCAGACGACATTTTCCCAGGTGGTTTTTCCGCCTTTATCGCGGGGAAGCACGTGGTCGATGTTGAGGTCTTTGCGGTCGCCTTTTTTTCCGCAGTATTGGCAGGTGTAGTTGTCGCGTTCGAAGACGTTTTGTCGGGTGAGTTTGACCTCTTTTTTGGGGAGACGATCAAACATGAGGAGGACGATGATGCGGGGGACGCGGATTTTGAACCGGATGGTGCGAACCATTTCGTGTTCGGGGTGTTCGGTGGAGGTGGAGCGGTCGTGCCACTGGTCGAAGTTGAAGGTTTGGTAGCCGGCTTCGTCAGATTCGACGACTTGGGCTTGGCCGCTGTAGAGGAGGCAGAAGGCGCGTCGAGCGGAGCAGACGTTGACCGCCTGCCAGAGGCGGTTGAGCACGAGCACGTGGTGGTTCAGTGCGACCTCCATAGAGCCCCGAAGGTTCAGGGTGCGAGGGATTTAGCACAGGGTGGGTTGTGGGTCAACCGCTGGCGCGTGACGGTTCGGTGACAGGGTGGGTTCAGGGGGAGGGAGGGGGCAAGGGGGGTGGCCAGGGTTTGCCGACGGGGAGGGCGACCGAATCGGCGGTGGGTCCGAGTTGGCGGAGGTCGTCGATGATGATTTGCGGTTTGCCGCGGAATTCGCCGATTTCGCCGGCCAGGAAGATGGTGTGGCCAAGGAAGGCGTTGAGGTCGAGTTGGCCGAGAGCTTCGCGGCGGTCGCGGTAGATGAAGCCGTAGAAGTTGGGGTTGCCTTGGAAGAACATGCGTTGGTCGTTTTGGGAGAGGGTGACGATTCGTTCGACGGTGCCGGTGACGATGACTTTTTTTCCGAGGTGGGGGAGGAGGTCCATGCCGGAGCTGAGGTCGATGATGGGGCGTTCGGCCCGAAGCGGGGGGAGGAGCACCAGGGCAAGGCCGAGGGCGAGGAGGAGCGGTTTTGAGGCGGGCATGCCGGGAGGTTGGCTGAGGCGCGAAGAAAGGCAAGGCGGGCGCTTGAAAAGAGGGAGGTGAGGTGGGCATAAGAGGGGGATGAAGGTGGTGGTGTTGGGGGCGGGTGGTTTGTGGGGGCGCGCCTTGGTGACGGCTGCGGAGCGTGCGGGTCATTCGGTGATGGCGCTGGGGCGTGAGGCGTTGGATGTGACGGATGGAGAGCGGGTGGCGAGTTGTTTGCGGGAGTTGGGTCCGGATTGGGTGTTTAATGCGGCGGCTTGGGCCCGGATGGAGCGGTGTCGGGAGGATCCGGACGGGGGCTATCGGGTCAATGTGGAGGCTCCGGTGCGGCTGGGGCGGTTGGCGGGGGAGCTCGGTTTTTGGCTGTGTCATGCGAGTTCGGATTATGTGTTTGCCGGGGAGCAAAGGGTTCCTTATTCGGAGGAGGATCGGGAGGAGCCGCTGTCGGTGTATGGGCGGCAGAAGTTGGAGGCGGATGAGAAGTTACTGGGCGGGGGAGAGGCGCGGGTTTTGGTGGTTCGGGTGGCGTGGT
>JBDNCR010000068.1:0-7464 GCA_046719555.1 Verrucomicrobiia bacterium
CATCACGGGGATCGACGGAGGCGGGGGGAGAAGGGGTGGCGGGATATGGTGGGTCATTGGCATCCGGCGGTGGTGTTACGGGATGAGGCGGGTCTGCGGTGCCGGCTTCCGGCCTTGGTGGTGGGGCCGAAGCGGGTGGTGTTGCCGGCGTTTTCTCCTTGGGCTGGCGGGAGTCCGGGCGGGTATGCGCTGGGAGCCGGGGAGAGGGTGTGGGCGGTGGCACCGGGGGCGATCGCGCGGTGGAGGGAGGGGGAGGAGGGGAGGAGGCAGAAAGGGGGAAAAAAAAGCCCCCGCACGAAGCGGGGGCGTGGAGAGGAGCGGGGGGTGGCCGACCGATTTAGTAGCGGTAGTGGGCCGGTTTGAAGGGACCTTCCTGAGGGACGCCGATGTAGTCGGCTTGTTCTTTGGTGAGTCGGGTGAGTTTGACGCCAATTTTCTCGAGGTGGAGCCGGGCGACTTCTTCGTCGAGTTGTTTGGAGAGGAGGTAGACTCCGGGTTTGTAGGTGTCGCGGTTTTTCCAGAGGTCGATTTGGGCGAGGGTTTGGTTGGAGAAGGAGGCGGACATGACGAAGGAGGGGTGGCCGGTGGCGCAGCCGAGGTTGACGAGGCGACCTTCGGCCAGGAGGAAGATGTCGTGTCCGTCGGGGAAGGTGTATTTGTCGACCTGGGGCTTGATGTTGGTGCGGGTCACACCGGGGTGGGCGTTGAGTTTGTCGACCTGGATTTCGTTGTCGAAGTGGCCGATGTTGCAGACGATGGCCTGGTTTTTCATGGCGGCCATGTGGTCGACGGTGATGATATCGCGGTTGCCGGTGGTGGTGACGTAGATGTCGGCGCGGCCGAGGGTGTCTTCGATGGTGGTGACTTCGAAGCCTTCCATGGCGGCTTGCAGGGCGCAGATGGGGTCGATTTCGGTGACGATGACGCGAGCGCCCTGGCCTTTGAGGGATTGGGCGCAGCCTTTACCGACGTCGCCGTAGCCGCAGACGACGGCGACTTTTCCGGAGATCATGACGTCGATGGCACGGTTAAGGCCGTCGATGAGGGAGTGGCGGCAGCCGTAGAGGTTGTCGAATTTGGATTTGGTGCAGGAGTCGTTGACGTTGATGGCAGGGACAAGGAGTTTGCCGGCTTCCATCATTTTGTAGAGTCGATGAACGCCGGTGGTGGTTTCCTCGGAGACGCCGCGCCAGTCTTTGACGACTTCGTGCCAGTGGAAAGGGTTGGCGGCTTTGATGTCTTTGAGGAGGTCTTTGATGACGCCTTCTTCTTCGCTGGCGGAGGGGGAGTTGACCCAATCGGAGCCTTCCTCGAGTTCATAGCCTTTGTGGATGAGGAGGGTGGCGTCGCCACCGTCGTCAACGATGAGTTGGGGTCCTTTTCCGTCGGGCCAGGTGAGGGCTTGGTGGGTGCACCACCAGTATTCTTCGAGGGATTCGCCTTTCCAGGCGAAGACGGGGATGCCGGCTTTGGCGATGGCCGCGGCGGCGTGGTCTTGGGTGGAGAAGATGTTGCAGCTGGCCCAGCGGACGTCGGCGCCGAGTTCTCGGAGGGTCTCGATGAGGACGGCGGTCTGGATGGTCATGTGGAGGGAGCCGCTGATGCGCACGCCGTTGAGGGGTTTGCCGGGGGCGTATTTTTCCCGGATGGCCATGAGGCCCGGCATTTCGTGTTCGGCGATGGCGATTTCTTTGCGGCCCCAGTCGGCGAGGTTGATGTCAGCGACTTTGTAGTCGAGGGCTTGGGCGGTGGTGGAGGTGGGCATGGTGGGTGTGGGTTCGGTTGAGGTTGATGGGTTAGGACAGAGGATGGTTCAGGGGTTCAGGTTTTGGCGGCTTTTTTGAGGGCAGCCGCTTTGTCGGTTTTTTCCCAGGTGATGGCGGGGAGGTCGTCGATTTTGCCGAAATGGCCGTAGTTGGTGGTTTTGGAGTAGATGGGTCGGAGAAGGTTGAGTTGTTGGATGATGTCGGCGGGCTTAAAGCTGAAGACTTGGTGGATGGCGTTGAGGATGTGGTCGTCAGGGACGCGACCGGTGCCGAAGGTGTCGATGTGGACGCTGACGGGGTGCGGGTGGCCGATGGCGTAGGCGAATTGGACTTCAGCTTTGCGGGCCAGGCCGGCGGCGACGACATTTTTGGCGACGTAACGGCCCATGTAGGCGGCGGAGCGATCGACTTTGGAGGGGTCCTTACCGGAGAAGGCACCTCCGCCGTGGCGGCCCATGCCGCCGTAGGTGTCGACGATGATTTTACGGCCGGTGAGGCCGGAGTCTCCTTGCGGACCGCCAACGACGAATTTGCCGGTGGGGTTGATGAGGAATTCGGTTTGGCGGGTGAGGAGGTTGGCGGGGATGACTTTTTTGATGATTTGGTTGATGCAGAATTTTTCGATGGTGGCGTGCTTGATGTCGGCGGTGTGTTGGGTGGAGATGACGACGTTGGAGATGGCGACGGGCCGTCCGTTTTCGTAGACGACGGAGACTTGGCTTTTGGCGTCGGGTCGGAGCCATTTGACGGCACCGGATTTGCGCAGGCGGGTGAGTTCGCGTCCGAGCCGGTGGGCGAACATGATGGGTGCGGGCATGAGTTCAGGGGTTTCATCGCAGGCGAATCCGAACATGAGGCCTTGGTCACCGGCTCCTTGTTCGGCGGTTTTTTTGCCTTCGGCTTTTTTGGCATCAACGCCCTGGGCGATGTCGGGGGATTGGGTGGTGAGGTAGTTGTTGATGAAGATGCGGTCGGCGTGGAAGACGTCGTCATCATGGATGTAGCCGATGCCGCGAACGGCGTCGCGGATGGTTTTGTCGATGTTGATGACGTCGCCGATGGGTTTGACGCCGAGTTTGGGGATGGTGATTTCGCCGCCGACAACGACGACGTTGGATTTGACGAAGGTTTCACAGGCGACGCGGCTTCGGGGATCGACGGTGAGGCAGGCGTCGAGGATGGCGTCGGAGATGGTGTCGGCAACTTTGTCGGGGTGGCCTTCGCCAACCGATTCGGAGGAGAAAATATAGCGGGACATGCGAAGGGGAAGGTAGCGGTGGGGAGGGCGGGGGCAAGCAAAATATTGATTTATCATGATGGACTGATATTTCTTTGAGGGATGGAAGGTGCGCTGAGGTTGTTGGGGTTGTTTGCGGATCCGACGCGGTTGCGGATTTTGCGGGCGGTGGAGCGGCAGGAGTTGTCGGTGAATGAGTTGCAGGAGACGTTGCGGTTGGGGCAGTCCCGGATTTCGACTCATTTGTCGCAGATGCGTCGGGCAGGGGTGTTGGTGGATCGGCGGGAGGGGCAGCGGGTGTTTTATCGTTTGGCGCCGGAGCGGGAGGAGGCGTTGGAGGCGTTGGTGCGTCTGGGGTTGGCGGCGGCGCGGGAGTTGCCGGAGGCCGAGATGGATGGGAAGGCGTTGGAGGTGGTGTTGGAGAAGCGGAAGGAGTTGACGCGGCAGTATTTCAATACGTTGGCGGAGCGGTTGGGGAAGAATTATTGCCCGGGGCGGTCGTGGCAGGCGGTGGGGCATTTGTTGATTGGGTTGGTGCCTCCGTTGGTGATTGCGGATTTGGGGGCGGGGGAGGGTTTGATTTCGCAGATGTTGGCGGCGCGGGCGAAGCGGGTGATTGCGGTGGATAATTCGGCGAGGATGGTGGAGGTGGGGACGGCGTTGGCGAAGGCCAATCAGTTGAGGAATTTGGAGTATCGGTTGGGGGATTTGGAGGATCCTCCGTTGGCGGCGAATTCGGTGGACGTGGTGATTTTGAGTCAGGCGCTGCACCACGCGGGTGATCCAGGGCGGGCGTTGAAGGCGTCGCACCGGATTTTGCGGAAAGGGGGGCGGGTGCTGATTTTGGATTTGAGTGAGCATCATTTTGAGAAGGCGCGGACCTTGTATGGGGACGTTTGGCTCGGTTTTTCGGAGGCGCAGTTGCGGGAGTATTTGGGGGAGGCGGGGTTTGGGGAGGTGACGACGGGGATTGTGGCCAAGGAGACGGTGGCACCATTTTTTCAGACGGTGTTAGCGAGCGGGGTGAAGTAGGGTTGGCTGCTTGCTTTTGCAACAAGGTTGCGTTAATCGGTAGAGCATGAAGAATCAGGTGCGGTTGCCGGTGACGGTGTTGTCGGGGTTTTTGGGAGCGGGGAAGACGACGTTGTTGAATCATGTTTTGGCGAACCGGGAGGGGATGCGGGTGGCGGTGATTGTCAATGACATGAGTGAGGTGAACGTGGATGCGGCTTTGGTGGAGCGAGGGGAGGCGGGGTTGTCTCGGACGGAGGAGAAGTTGGTGGAGATGAGCAATGGGTGCATTTGTTGCACGTTGCGGGAGGATTTGATGCGGGAGGTGGGAGCGTTGGCGCGGATGGGGCGGTTTGATTATTTGTTGATTGAGTCGACGGGGATTTCGGAGCCGTTGCCGGTGGCGCAGACGTTTACGTTTGCGGACGAGGCGGGGGGGAGTTTGGCGGAGCTGACTCGGTTGGATACGATGGTGACGGTGGTGGACGGGGTCAATTTTTTGCGGGAGTTCCGGGGATCGGACCGTTTGCAGGGGCGCGGGTTGGCGGCGGGGCCGGAGGATGAGCGGAGTGTGGCGGATTTGTTGGCCGATCAGGTGGAGTTTGCGGATGTGATTGTGGTGAGTAAGGTCGATTTGTTGAGGCCAGAGGAGGTGGCGGAGGTGCGAGGAGCGGTGGCGGCTTTGAATCCTGGGGCGGAGATTGTGGAGGCGGAGCGGGGGCGGGTGCCTTTGGGGAAGGTGTTGGGGACGGGCCGGTTTGATTTGGAGCGGGCGCAGCGGTCGGCGGGGTGGATGCGGGAGTTGGAGAAGGTGCATGTGCCGGAGACGGAGGAGTATGGGATTGGGAGTTTTGTGTTTCGGGCGCGTCGTCCGTTTCATCCGGAGCGATTTTGGGATTTTTTGCATACGGAGTGGCCTGGTTTGCTGCGGAGTAAGGGATTTTTTTGGCTGGCGACGCGGCATGATGTGGTGGGTTTGTGGTCGCAGGCCGGGGGAACGGCAGAGTTTCGTCCGGTGGGGTTTTGGTGGGCGGCGGCTCCGAAGCATCGGTGGCCGGATGAGGAGGAGGCGGTGGCGCAGATTCTGGCGACTTGGGAGCGGCCGTTTGGGGATCGGCGTCAGGAGTTGGTGTTTATTGGGCAGTCGCTTTTGCAGGGGGAGATGCGGGAGGTGTTGGAGGGATGTTTGTTGACGGACGAGGAGTTGAGCCGGGGTCCGGAGGGGTGGCGGGTGATGGAGGATCCGTTTCCCGCTTGGTTGGTGGGGGGCGGGGGTTGAGGTTATTGAGCGGGTCGTGCTGCGAGGTGACGAGGTTGGATTGGGCTCGCCGAGAGGTCGCGCCCGGGGTTAATTGGGCGGATGGAGTTGGATCAGCGATGGCGTTTATCGGAGTTGAATGAGGCACCTCGGGCGGAGTGGGTGAGGGTGTTGGGAGGGGTGTTTGAGCATTCGCCGCAGATTGCCGAGGAGGCGTGGGAAGGGCGGCCTTATGGGTCGGTGAGGGAGTTGTTGGAGGCGATGGTGGGAGTGGTGGAGCGAGGGGGGGAGGAGGCGGTGGTGAGGCTTTTGCGGGCTCATCCGGATTTGGGGGTGAGGGTGGAGGCGCGGGCGGCGCTGACGAGAGCGTCGGCAGGAGAGCAGGCGGGGGCGGGTCTGTTTGAGCTGGGGGAGGAGGCGCGGAGTCGGTTGCAGGGGTTGAACGGTTTGTATCGGGAGAGGTTCGGGTTTCCGTTAATTATTTGTGCGAGGTTGAATTCGGTGCGGACGATTTTGGAGGCGCTGGAGCGGCGGGTTGGGCGGGAACGGGCCGAGGAGTTGAAGGAGGCGTGGGGTGAGGTGAAGAAGATTGCGCAATTGCGTTTGGGCGATTTGATTGAGGGGGAGGGGTAATGAGAAAGATTTCGACGCACGTGTTGGATGTGGCGAGCGGATGCCCGGCGGAGGGTATGGCGGTGGAGTTGTTCCGGATAGGTGAGGGTGGGGCGATATTGGTGGGGCGGTGGTGGACCAACCGGGATGGGCGGACGGATGAGCCGTTGTTGGTGGGGGAGGATGTGGTGGCGGGGAGGTATGAGATGTTTTTTGGGGTGGGCGATTATTTTCGGAAGCGTGGGGTTCCGTTGGCAGAGCCCCCGTTTTTGGATCTGGTGAGTATTCGGTTTGGGGTGACCGCGGGGGATGCCGGGTATCATGTGCCGTTGATTTGTTCGCCGTGGGGATACAGCACCTATCGGGGGAGCTGAGGGGATGAAAGTCGATCAAGGGGAGGTGGAGGATGGGGCGGAACGGGCCTGGGAACGGCTCGAGATTTTGGGTGGATTGAGTGATGAGGCGGGAAGGTTGACGCGGGTGTTTGGGGAGAGGGGAATGGCCGCGGCCGGCCAGAGGGTGAAGGAGTGGATGGAGGAGGCGGGGTTGCACACGGCCCGGGATGGTTGGGGGAATGTGTTTGGCCGGACGCCCGGGAAAGAGGGGTTGCCGGTGGTGGTGATTGGATCGCATTTGGATACGGTTCGCGATGGGGGGAAGTATGACGGGGCGCTCGGGGTGGTGGCGGCGGTGGAGGCGGTGGCAAGGGTGGGGCGGGAAGGATGGCAGGGGTGGCCGTTTGCGGTGGAGGTGGCCGCTTTTTCTGATGAGGAGGGTGCGCGATTTCAGACGACGTATCTGGGGAGTCGAGCCGCCTTGGGGCGGATTGAGGCGGGGGATTTGGAACGGCGTGATGAGCAGGGGGTGCGGGTGGCGGATTTGGTTCCGGAGGGTGAGCGGAGGCCGAATCCCCGGTTTGTTCAAGGAGAGGTGGCTGCTTATCTCGAGGTGCATATTGAACAAGGGCCGGTGTTGGAGGCGGCGGGGTTGAGTTTGGGGATTGTGTCGGAGATTGCGGGTCAAACGCGGGCGAGAGTGGAGTTTGTGGGGCGGGCCGCGCATGCGGGAACGTGTCCGATGAATTTGCGACGGGACGCGCTGGCGGGTTTGGCGGAGTGGGTGTTGCAGGTGGAGGCGGTGGGTCGGGCGAGGGCGGGGCTGGTGGCGACGGTGGGGTGGGTGGAGGTGGATCACGGGGCGTCGAATGTGGTTCCAGGACGGGCGTGGGCGACGTTGGATGTGCGACATGGGGATAATCGGGTGAGAGAGGAGGCGGTGAAGGAGTTGCGAGATCGGGCGGAGGAGGTGGCGCGGCGGCGGAGTCTGGGGATGGGGATGGAGGTGGTGCAGGAGAATGGAGCCGTGGCGTGTGATGCGGGATTGCGGGGGATTTTGGCCGAGTCGGTCAGAGAGGTGCAGGGGCAGGTTCTGGAGTTGGTGAGCGGGGCGGGGCACGATGCGGTGCCGATGTCAGGGGTGGCTCCGGTGGGGATGTTGTTGGTGCGGTGCCGGGGGGGGATTAGTCATCATCCGGAGGAGTCGGTGTTGCGGGAGGATGTGGGACTGGCGGTCAAGGTTTT
>JBDNCR010000069.1:0-7464 GCA_046719555.1 Verrucomicrobiia bacterium
CTGATGAAGGCTTCACCTACGAGCTGCGGGATGCTCAGTTTTATACCTTGAGAACGGTTCCGCACACCGGCATGGCGATTGGGGTTGATCTTGGGGATGAGCAGGATATTCACCCACCGAACAAGTTGCCGCTTGCTTTGAGGTTGGCACGCCTCGCTTTGGCGATTCACTACGGATGTCCGTGGTCTCCGACAGGACCTTTATATCGAATGGTCCACTTTTCCAACGGGAGAGCGACCGTGTATTTTGATTATGCCGAGGAGGGGCTGGTTGCTCGGGGTGACTCTCTGAACGGGTTCACCATCGCGGGTGCCGATGAGGTGTTTCACCCGGCGCAAGCCACGATCAACGGCTCGACGGTGGTGGTGGAGGCGGAATCGGTCCCTAAACCTGTCGCGGTGCGTTACGCATGGAGCAACACCCCTAGCCTAAGTCTTTGGACCAAGGGCGGGCTGCCGGCTGCACCGTTCCGAACCGACAACTTCCCGTTGCATGACGAAACGGAATACCGGCCGTTGCCGTGAGGTCAAACACGGCTTGGGGATTGTTTATTCCGCAGAAGATCAAACTCCAGCTCGGCTTGGGAGTAAGATCTGCCAGGCCGCCGATGGCTGAGCATGATGAAATGCTTGGATTGGCGGCAGGAAAGCAACGGTTACCGGGGCGAAGTTCTATTCCTCGAGGAGTTGAATCCTCAAGCGGCTGAACCAGCGCGAAAGAGACCAACCGGGCGGAGGGGTGATCCGCCACAACACCCATTCGTGATCGGTTCCGTCGGCTTGGGGTGGTCCGATTTGCTCGATCCACTCGGGTCCGGTGAACCAATCCGTCGGCTGAAGGGTGGGACTGACCTCAAGGGTGTAGAGCAGGCCATCCACGCGATAGCCTTCGGCAAGTCCACCGGTTCCTCCCGAGCGACGGCGATGCCGGAAAATCACGCCATCGGTTGGATGGAGAAGGACGTGCGGAAGTAACCTTGGGTCAGGCCCAGTTGGTGTTCCGCCAATGGCAAACTCCATTAAGTTTTCGATTCCGTCGCCGTCGGGATCTGCGTCTGGCAGGAGATCTTCAGGAGGGGCATGAGGGCCCAGCTGTTGACGGATCCATTGGCCAAAAGGAGTGCCTGCCCCATCAGCTGCGGTAGCGAAGACGGCTTCCAGCGACGCGCCCTTAGTCCCTCCAACCGCGACGTCGAGAACCAGAATCGGTTGGGTTTGGACCACGGTGATGGCCGGAGACACTTCCACAACGTTGAGAACCGGACGATTCAGGGTCACGCGAACGGTGCGTGAGGTCGGTTGAGCGGGATCGGCAATCGCGACCCGGAGTTGGTGGAGATCTTGTTTGATGGCCACGACGCAGCGGAGAGAGGCAGAAATGCTCTGATCACTTGTGCTGCGGGGGGTGTCGGTCCAGAAAACGGCGGCGGTCACCCCGCTGCTCTCGTCCCGCACGGCGTGAACATCCTGTGATTGGTCCAGGATGGTAAATCCAGGCGTGGTCGCGCGGTTCGCGGTTTCAGCCGGAGAAGCTCCTGGGAGGATGGCGTAGGCATAGGAGGCGTCGGAGGGAAGGGAGCCGTGAGGGATGTGCATGGAGAGGAAGCGATTGGTGTGCGTCTCCGTGGACTCGGCTGAATTGAGCTGCCGCCAGGAACCGGTGCGAGATTCCCGGCGGGTGACGAGGGAAGTGCCGCCGGGGAAGAGATAGCCGATTTGCGCTTCGTCCGCTCCGCCGGCCAGATGGGCGTGGGTGACGGAGGCGAATTGTTCGATGAGGCCAAGGGTGGTGGGCCGCGGCTGCCCATTGATGTGGAGGAGGTTGGTGCCGTCGGAGGTCAGCTTGCGATTCTCGACGATGGTTTCGACGGGACGATTATCGGTGCAGGTGATCCCGGTGCCCAGAGCTACAACCTCGTCGTCCAGAAGGAACCACGATTTCCGCGCGGTGAGAGAAGATCCCTGCTGGCGGTATTGCATGGCGGCCGCCCCGAAAAGGCCTCCTACCGAGACGCCCCCGACCATGGCATGGGGGCTGGCCGTCATCCAGCCTTCACCCGAGCCATAGGTCCGGGTGTCGACCGTTGTGCCCGGCATCCGGTAGGCATTGACTGTTGGCCAGTAGTGGTCGGAATAGTGGCCAAGGTCGGCATTGTGGAGATAGGTCATTCCGCTTGCCGTATGCCAGCCACGCGCATTTTGCCCGAGGACGAACTCGAAATTCCGGATGCGGTTTGAATACATGCTAATGCTAAACATCCAGCCGGGCCGCCGATGAATCACTCGGTCGCCCATGGGAAAGATGCGGCATTCGATGATTTCTGGTGCGGGCGGGATGGAGGGATCGGCCATGTATTCTTTGGCTGCGACGATGTCGGCGAGGGGCGCGTGACGAAGGTAGGGGCGATAGGTATTGTCGAGGATGAGCCGCTTCATGGCGCTGCGGAAAAAGTCGGCGCGCTCAGGGGGGGCTGCCCGGATGGCCCGATTGATTGCGTTGAGCAACCAAAGTCCACGAGAGAATTCCTGGCCCTCTTCCTCGGAAATATCGCGTCCGGCGAACATTGGATGGGCGCCGCCGCGCCAGAGGACGCGGAGGTAGTGGGTTTCCAGCCAGTCGAAAACATTGGCTTTATCGGGGTCGGTGATGTCCCAGCGGGTTCCGGCAGTGGTCTGAAGGAGGTTGATGAGGAGGAGAATGTTGCGTCCGTAGCCGGTGTTGTAGGGGAAGAAGTTGTGTTGAATGAAGGTTCCATCGCGGTGATAGCCGTCGCCGGATGGGGTGAATCGAAAGACCGTGTGGGGGCCTGGGTTCTGGCTTGTAGCAGTTTTGTCGGACAGGGTCAGAATGGCGTCAGTGAGCTGGTCCGAGTCGCGAAGGATGGCCGCCTTGACCAAGGCGACTCGGACTTTGTGGAAGCGGTTGGCAGCAGTCATGGTGGCGCCGGTCCATAGAGAGAAGCGGGGATTGGGGGAAAAACGCTGGATGGGCAGCATGTATTTGGCCGCCCGATCGGGAATGCCGTCTTGGTTGGTATCGCCGGCTTGCAGCAAGGGCTGCCACATGAGAACCACGACGTCGAGCAACTCTCGAGCTGCGGCGACCTCCCAGTCGAACCAGTTGTCGTAGGCGGTGATGACTTCGTTATAACGCTTGGCATAGAGCCATTCGAGGGCGTGAAGCACATCGTCTTGAAGGGTGGGATTTCCAAAAAGAGGGGATCCCTGGGTGGACCAAGCTAAGGCCATCTCCAGCACGCGTTCGTAATGAAATCGAATATGCCGAGAGTTGGTCGTGCTGGTCAGATCGCTCCACAATCCGCCCGTTGGGGCTGAGGTTGCCTTGACCTGCCAAAGAGGATCGGTCAACCAGGGGCGGATCATGGTCGCTTGCCGCGCCTGAGCGGCGGAGGTGATGGCTTCAATCCGAGCGGCGATATCGGGATCGGAGGGATCATAGCCGGCCCCACCTGCCAAAAGAGAGCGCCAACGCTCGCGGATCTCATCGAATTCTTCGGTCGCAGGGGGCGACGGCCCACTCCCTCCACCATTTCCTCCGCCTTGTTCGGGGACGGTGGAGAGAATTAACCGGGCGGGGCCGTGGGTGGGATGTTCGCGGGTGGCGAGATCGAGGGACTTTCCAGAGGTGGTGGCGTAGGTCAGAATCAAGGTGATCGAGTTGTTCGTATCGGCTTGGATCCAGGGGATCAGTTCGGTCAGTTGGTTATGTGAGACTTCAATCGCTTGGCCGCTGGTCAGGGTGGTCCCTGGGAGATTGAAGCTTCCGAGTAGGGTGACGTCGGTGGAGACCAAGGCGTTGGTGGTGGTGTTGGCTGGAGCGCCCGAGTTGTGCGTGATGGCGGTTTCGTTCCAGGACTCGCCCGGATGGCTGTCGTTCAGCCCCCAGACCCGCACGGTCGTTGGGGAGACATAGCCAGTATCGCCTTGGGCCACCGTGAATGTCAGCCTCGCGCTCGTCAAAGCGCTTCGGTTCGCTCCGAGGGTGGTCAGGTCGAAACGGAGATAGGCTTTGCGGGAGGCGGTCGAATCGTTACGGATTCGCATGAAGGTGTCGGTCCCGTAGTTGGTATCGGCTTCGTTTGGGCTGGTTCGCGAACTGATGTAGGTATCGGCAACCGCATGCAAAACGATCTCATCTCCAGATGCTGAGACCGAGACGACAAAGGAGAGCCCAACGCTCAGAGCGAGCAAAAATCGATGTCGGCGCGATGCGGGAGGTGCTCTCATTATCCAAAAGTGTCAACGGGTTCGAGGGCCTTGGAAAAACGTCGTGAGCGATGGATCCATGAAAACGGGTCGGGATGTGACGCTGGGGAAACCTCTCGCGGCAATCGCGGGGCAAGGGGCGGAATCACCGTCTTGGAATCCGGAGTTGTGAAAAGACACCCCGCTGCCGCAACCCGCAGAGCAGGGATAGGAACCCCAGTACCAAAAGGGAGGTGACGCCGGGTTCAGGAATCACCGTGTATTCAATCTGAGGAATGACGGCGGACCATGGATTCGGAGGATTGGAGTAATCGGCCATGGAAATGCGGTAGCGCTGGTCCAGTGAGGTAACCGGACCGCTGTTGGGACTCAGGCGGAGGAAGATCCATTGCCCGGCGTTGGCCCCGTTGTCGTATTGATTGTTGAGGTAATCAAGGAGAGCAGCCCCGGACAGAGTCACGGTTCCGAGGGTGGTGGAGGGCGTGATAAACGCGGCCTGGACGAGCGTGACACCGCTTTGAGGGGTTGCACCTTGGTAAAAGTCACCACCCAACACACTGGATGAAGACCGATGGTTGAGGCCATAAAGGTCGAGGCTGTAGGTGGGAGTGATCCCACCGGACCCGGGCGATCCGGTGATCCGGGAAGGGCCGATCTCCATGAGAGTCAAAGAAAGCTGGGCGCTGGCAAAGGTTTCCCCGGCACCCAGGGTGGGAAGTTGGAAGGGGATCACAATCGCGCGCCCATTGGTGGAGGAGGTGCCTGCCCGGACCAGTTCATCCGGCTCGCTGACGGGGCGCAGGGTGGAGTCAGCGTTCACACCTCGATCCTCGGTGCTTGCGACGAGGATCGCGGCCGAAGCCAAAGGGGAATTCAGGGCGGCAAAAAGGGTCCAAACGAGGAGGGCGGCGGGAAGTTTCATCGATAGGCTTGGGTAGAAGTGCGAATGCAATTTTCATTAAGTATGGCGCAGTAGAGAGGGAGTCAACTGGGGGGTTTTGCAAACAGTTGTGCGCTCTGGGATCGGCTTGTAGGGCAGGGTTTGCGGAACGACGATTCCCAGGCTGAGCATCATCGCAGGGGAGATTGCTTAGGATGTTTGTTATTGGTTGATGCCTTCGGGAAGGCCGATCCAAGAGGTGGCGACGATCGGCTGGCTTCCAGTGCAGGGAGAAAAAGAGGTATGCCCGGAGGTCAAGGGCCATACTTGCAACTTTTTGCAATCAAGCAGGCTGGCCACGCCCGCTTGTCGTTCCATAAATTGCAAGGCATGCAACTTTCTCTCATGCCAAGCACCTTGGTTTCCCGGCCAGCTCTGAAGCTTTTTCACAAAGCCAAAGTGCTGCTTCTCCTCTCCGCTTCCTCGGCTTCTTTGGCGCTTGGGCAGGCCAATGACGTTACGCCGCACCTTGAAAACCTCGGTAATGCAAATGAGGCACGTTTCGGTGGCGGGAAGGGCATTAACGACCTCTATTTTTGGCCGGGGCGGAATTTCTTTCGAGGGGAGATTTTTATCGGCGTGGGAGACTCCGGACAATCGACCTCCATGGATCTTTGGGCCTATGACCTGGGGAAGACGGGATTTCGCAAAGCGATTCATCGGATTCCGCAGGAGTGGATTCAGGAGTTTCAGGAATTTGATGGGGGCCTGTATCTCTCCGGCCCGGATCACACGGGAGAGTGGGCGAACATCCACGTGTATCGGGATGGGGTGTGGCATCAGAGAAACATCGGGCGGAATTTCGAGATCGGGGAGCACGTCTATGACGTGAAACGATTCCAGGGCAAACTCTTCACCGTCGCGTCCCTCAATGATCATCCTTTCAGGAATCATGCGGGAATCCGTATTTCCGATGATGACGGGGTGACGTGGCGGTGGGCGACCGGCGGACCACCCGCCCATAGTTCGCCCTTCCGCTTCTTGATTTTTCGGGGTGAGCTGTGGGCGGTCACGCACTACAGCCGAAGCAGTGATAGTGGGAACGTCTCGGAGTTGGTCAGTCTCATTTATAAGTACACGCCGGGCGGGCCAACCGATTTTCAGTTGGTTTACAGCACGCCGGAGGAAGCAGGCCTGCAAGTTCTGGGAACCTATAATTTTAATGGTCAAACGATCACAGCATACCGTGGGTTTGAGACATCGATGATGTTTGCCCGGGAGATTGAGCGACCCGACGGCCTGTATTTGCTGGGGGCCAACCGGCTGTGGCGCATCACGCAGATGGAGCCGCAGGTGGTTGTTCAGTCTGTGGCCTTGCCCGGGGTTACCTACGCCCCAACCGGAACGATATTTATCAATCATTTTCTCCGGGGACTGCGTTGGAGAGAGGGGCGGATGCTCGTGATGGTTAACGACCGAATAACTCCAGGATCGGTTCACAGTTCTTGGCGGGCTCGTCTTCTGCAGAGCACGAACGGGACGACTTGGACGGAGGTGGCAAGATTTGCGGTTCCAGAGAACCAGAGGGCAGAATCGTTTGAATGGAGGGGCGGAGATCTTTACGTGGGCCTTGGCTATGGAGGGTGGACCTCGCTCAACGGAAGCTTGTTTCGGGTGCGTAAAGAATATCTGCAGGGCCTGCCGGACTTGGAGCCTGAGACGGAGTGGGTGACGATGGCACCTGGGGCGGACGCACACACGTTTCGCCAGAGTCCGAACACCAACTACGGGTCGAATACGACGTTGCGGGTTTGCGGGGGGTGGAACGAACGGAACGCTTATTTGAAATTCAACCCTGAAGTTCGGGGCCAGGTGATTGAGGCGAAGTTGAGGGTGTATGGGGGGCGGGTCTCGGGCAGCGGGAACGTGGGGGTGCGGCTGCTGGGGCGCGCGGATACGGGCTGGCAGGAGAGCACGCTGACGTGGAATACTGCGACCGCGCCGGGAGGCACCGATCTTGGGACCCGACAGGTCAACGCGGCGGCGTGGCATGAGTGGGACATCACGCAATACCTGGAAAACTGGGAGATGTCTGGTTCCACCCATCCTCTGGAGTTCCTTCTTACCACGACGGCGACTGCCGAACTGAGCGTGAACAGTCGGGATCATGCCGCCAATCGGCCGGAGTTAATCATCCGCTGGCTGCCAGGGACGGGCAGTCCGGGGAATCCTGGTAATCCGGGTAACCCAGGGGATCCTGGGAATCCCGGCAACCCTGGCAACCCTGGAATTGTGCTGAGTCAGGAAGTGGCCACGGCAGATGCGCATACCTTCAAGCAAGGTCCGAGCACGAACTAT
>JBDNCR010000007.1:0-13275 GCA_046719555.1 Verrucomicrobiia bacterium
TGGGGGTCAGTCTACAACATTGAACATCAAAGGCTGGCTTGAGAGAAACTCCTCAGGGTTATTCAACCTTGCTTTGCGCTGTTCTGTTGATGGTGAGCCCGAGCACTCTACCTCAGCCGAAAGCCCAAACACGACCCATCCAACCTCCTAGCCCCAGTCGGGGATTCGCCCCGCTAACGCCGTTCCCGCATCATCTGGGCGCCGGTTGGCCGCGCCGTCGAACGACTCGTTCCGCGACGCTCCTGCAAGTCGGCCGGCAGAGGAGGTGCCCGATCAATCGGTCGCGCCTTTCCAATCACTTCGAAGCCCTCAAGAACAAAGACGTCCACAAGAATGTCAAAGTAGGGCTCATACCCTTTGGTCTCTGAAAATCGGCCAAACAAGCGGTATTCCACCGCGTGGTCATCACCGGGTTGCGGTAAAAACCGATGCGGTGCCGGCATCTCACCGGGCCGCTCCATTAGCATGGCCCACCGCGCCCTCGCCCACGGTTCATTGGGGCGCCGAATCCAACCCCAGCCCGTATACTTTGCATGCACCGCACGGTGCCCGACAAAAAACTCACCTGAGGTTCTTCCATACCGCAGCGGCACCCCCTCGGACTCTTGCCCGACCACCCCGACGACTAGGCCGACCCACACCAGCGCTAAACCGCAAAACAACCTCACGGATACCACCTCCCGCCCGGCGTGGAGATGAAAGGAATCCCGCCCCGGGAATAATCTGTCTTCCCAATCGCCCCGATCATCGGAACTCCGAAGCGGGCAAACCAAGCGTCTGAAAATTCTTCGCCAGAATGGCAGCCCCAACTTTGACAGATCGCGCCCGGATGAAAGACGGCCGGATCCAACTCCGCCAAATGAGAAACATGGACAATCATCGGTTCCAAAGCTGCTCCGTCCAACAGATTGCTGTAATCGAACATCAACGTCCGTTTATTCGAGTGCCCAAAATACTCCCAGCGACTAATTTTATGCTTCGACCGGTCCTTACCCCGGTTCATGTAAAAGAAAAGGTCATGTCGCGTGGTGAACCAAAACATTCGCACCCCCAACTCACGCGCCCGCTCTTCCACCAGGAAAATATAGTTCATCCGCTCCTCACGGCCCCGCGTCTCATAGGCCGGGCGAAACACGTGCCAGGTAATCACCTCTCCCGGTGCCAATTCAGCCTGAATCTGCCGGATCCGGGCCGAAGCCGAATCGATAAAGTTCCCCCAATACCGGTCATGCCGCTCCTCTTTGTTCCGCTCGAAATAGTTAAGCGCCGGACCTCCGCTGACAATCATATGCTCCATGGCCACGACCGGCCCAACGCCGACAAACCATGCCGCAACGAAACAAGCCCACCGACTCATGGACGGAAACATTAGTTCGAGGTCGATCCCGCGAAAAGGGCTTTTCCGGGTAAGAACAAGCCCAATCAACTACTCGGAACCGCGAATCGCAACACCGCTGGGCCCAGAATGACGATGAACAGGCACGGGAAAATGAAGAGCACCAGTGGAATCATGATCTTCACCGGTGCCTGTGCCGCTGCCTTCTCCGCACGTTGCCGACGCTTGACCCGCATGGCCTCGGTCTGAATTCTGATCACATCGACCAGACTGCCACCGAGCTTACTAATGTAATTCACCGCAGTAACGAACGATTTAAGGTCCTCTACACCCGTTCTTTTGGCCAAATTGGCCAGAGCATCTGACCGGGAAATACCCAGATTCACCTCGCGCAAGGTTCGACGCAACTCTTCAGCCAGCGGCCCTTTTGTCCGCTCGGCCACCACGGCCATCGCCCCATCCAGCGCCATCCCCGCCTCCACGGAAATGCTGATCAAATCAAACGTGAAGGGCAGACTAAGCTGGATCTCATGCTTTCGTTTCTTCGCCTTACCCTGAATAATTCCGATCGGCAGCCGATAACCCAACACCGCGCAAATCACCACCCCAGCAAAATATTGAAGCGGAGACAAAATCCCTTTGGCCAAATGCGGAGCCAGCAGAAGCCCGATCAGCAGCGGTAACCCGGCGGCCAGGACCCACGAAAGCGTCGTAATCTGCGCCCCAGTCACTGTGCCTTGCAGACCAGCCTCGTCGATCGCCTGATCACAGTCCTCAATCATCTTAGCCGGCGTGATCGCCCGGAACACCTTGGAATACTTATTCGCCAGAGGAAGAAAGACGCGGGTCACCACACTCTTACTCATCTCCTCCTCATCCCGCAAAGCCACCCGTGCTGTGCCGCCCGCTTCGGCCTTTTTCAAGCGCTCAACAAAACTGACCTTTTGCTTGTTCTGGCCAGCAAAAAGCAGCGCCACGATGACGAAGAAAAGAAAAATGACAACGCAGGTGAGTAAAAACATCGGTCAAATCTCGATAGTTACGATCTTTTTAATCATCAAGGCTCCCAACAGCTGCATCGTCAGGGCCAGTCCAATCGTCGCCCAGCCCCACGGAGGGGTCAGCATCGGCTGAAAATACTCAGGGTTGATTCCCGAAATCGCAAAGCCGATGAAGAAAGGAAGGGCCCCAACCAGCAACCCAGAAAGTTTTCCCTGAGTGGTCAGCGTATCAATCTGCCCTTGAATTCGGACGCGTTCCCTGATCGTCCCTGCTGTCGTCTCCAAAATCTCCGCAAGATTTCCCCCGACTTTCCGCTGGATGGTGTACCCGCTGACCACAATTTTCAAATCCTCGCTCGGCACCCGCGTCAGCAGATTCTCCAACGCCTCCGGTTCCTGCAGACCGAGGTTGACCTCTTTGATTACCTGGCGAAATTCACTGGCAATCGGATCCGGCGATTCCTTAGCCGCAATGCTGCACCCCTGCATGAACGTTTGACCCGCTCGCAGGGAATTCACCACCAGAATCAGAAACTCGGCCAACTGCAGACTGAACCGATTAATCCGCCTTTTCTTTAAAAAATTAATCAGCGGCGCGTGCAAAAATAAAAACGGTATGGCGATTAAGATCCCGAGCAAAAGGCTCCGGGTCACTACCAACGCCAAACAAGCCACAAAGACCACCACAGCTCCCCGAAAGATGAGAAACTCCGATGGCCGTAGTTTGATATCGGCCTGAGCCAAGTCCCGTTCCAACGCCTCAAAGTAATTCTCTCCGGTAAACCGGCCGATAATTGGCCTTAAGTCGACCTTCGAGAAAAGACTTGCCCGCTCACCTGTTCCCAACTGCTCTGCTGTCTTGATCTCCCGCGCTAAGTCCTCCGGAAGCTGGGTCAGCCGTGCCACCCGTGAACTCACCCGCGAAGCCTCACCTCCGCTCACCAACATGCCGACAATCATGCCGGTCATGATGAAAAAAAGGAGAATGACGACAACGGTGGCGACAAAAAACATGATCTAAGGAATTTCCAATGCGGTCTGAAAGACTTCGACCGGCACATTTTCTCCGTGCGCTTTCAACCGATCGAGACATTTTGGAACGATCCCACATCCGCGCAGCACCCCTTTGACCTTGCCCTCCGGAGTCACGCCGGTTTGCTCAAAACGGAAAATATCCTGCAACGTAATCACGTTCCCCTCCATCCCTTGAACCTCGGTAATGTGCGTTACCCGACGTGAGCCATCTTGCAACCGTGCAATCTGCACGAAGAGATGCACCGCGCTCGCAATCTGCTCCCGAATCGCTTTTTCCGGCAAATCCATTCCCGCCATCAACACCAACGTCGAAATCCGCGAAAGCGCATCGCGCGGCGTATTCGCGTGAGTTGTGGTCAACGACCCATCATGCCCTGTGTTCATGGCCTGAATCATGTCTAGCGCTTCGCCACCGCGGCACTCCCCAATGACAATCCGATCCGGCCGCATTCGAAGTGAACTTCGCACCAAATCCCGGATCGCCACTTCTCCTTTCCCTTCGATGTTCGGCGGTTTGGACTCCAGCCGGACCACGTGCTCCTGCTGCAATTTCAACTCGGCCGCATCCTCGATTGTCAGAATCCTTTCTCCCTCTGGAATGTAGGAGGAAAGAGCGTTCAACATGGTGGTCTTTCCCGAGCCGGTTCCCCCAGAAATCACAATGTTTAGCGTCCCACGAACACAAGCCTGGAGAAACATCGCCATCCCTTTGGACAAGGCTTTGAACTCGATCAATTTATCCATCGTCAGCTTGTTTTTGGAGAACTTCCGAATGGTAATGGTCGGACCATTCAAGGCGCACGGAGGCACCACCACGTTGACTCGCGACCCATCAGGCAGACGCGCATCACATATTGGACTCGACTCATCCACCCGCCGCCCCAAGGGACTGAGAATCTTGTCAATCACTCGGCGACAGCTTGCCTCATCGACAAACTTCACCGGCGATAAGGTAATCCGCCCCTTCTGCTCCACATAGATGGTCTGGTGCCCATTGACCATGATTTCGGTGACCGTCTCATCGTTTAAGAGCGCCTCCAGCGGACCGAAGCCGATCATCTCATTGATGATGTCCACCATCAGCTTGTCGCGAAGCTGTTTGCCAATCGGAATCCGGTCGGCGGCGATCTTCTCATCGATCAACTGCTCAATCTGCTGTTTGAGCGCCCCCTCATTACCGCTGCCCAGCAACTGTGGATTGATCTTCTGAATCAAATAAGGCAGCAACTGGCGTTTAAACTGCAGGATGAAATCTGTCGCGGCGTTGGCCGATGTATTCCCAGTGTCACCGGGTCGGACTGGGTTCGGACCGATAGGAGGCCGATTTGGAGCGCTGGCACCAGGTCCTCCTCCGGGAAGCGTCGAAGATGTCGGGCCTCCGGGGCGAGTCGGTCCTAAAGGACGAACCAAGTTCGGGCGAACCATCCCTGGATTGTTGGGCGGCGTCGGGCGCATAAAGCTTTTCTCCTAAAGCAGATTACATAGCTACTCGGCGTCGTCCAGCCAACGGTTCAACGAAATCTCCGCGAGCTTGGCGATCACCGCGCAGAAGGGAAGTTCTGGTTTGGTCTCCGCTAGCGGCGCCCCACTATTAATGCTATAAGCGGTCTGGGTCGGAATCGACGGAAGAAAAGCCGTCACCGGATGATCCAGAACCGTTTCGATCTCCGAATCACTCACTTCCGTTCCCACCTCAGCATTATTAACCACCACCTTGAACTTCTCCGCTAACATTCCCAATTCCTTCAGGGACTTGAGAAACCGCTGTAAGGCCAACAACCTGGCCAGATCCCGCGTGGTCACTAAAAACACCACATCGGCCTCCGACACCGCCGCAATTGACGTCAGCAGATCATGCGGCCCTGTGTCGACCACCACATAAGGGGCCGTCGACCGCGCCGCCTGCAATAAATTAACTGTGTCCTCTTTAGTAAATCGATAAAGTTCATCGGGATTGAAATCCTGATTGGGACAAGCCAGAAATTTAAAGCCGCTCCGGTGCTCGCTCAACAGGTTCTGCAAATAGACCGCATCAAGCTGGTCTTTAGCTCGCAGCACATCCGCCATCGTGTGCCGCGGAACTTGATCTAAAAACGTAAAGAAATCCCCTGGATTCATACTCAAATCCAGCAGAGTCACGTCCGCATCGAAGGCCCGAAGACTCACCGCAAGATTGGTGGCAAATGTGGTCTTACCCAAGCCACTCCTTGCCCCGGCGACCGTAATCAAATACGATTCCCCGCGGTGCACCCCCTGTTGCGGAGCTTGAGCGGCCAGCTGTTCTGCCAATTGCGCCGCCTGCTTTAAAAGCGGCACCAGGGTTGCAACATCCGCCGGACCATTGATCACCGTTCGCAGATTCATCTGCAAAATTTTTGACCAAACCTCCCCCCCCTCCGTCCCCTCCAGCACGGGAACCAAGCACAAATCCGGATAATTATTGGACAGTTGCCCGATCAGCTTGAGCCCATCCATGTCGTCCAAAGCCAACTGCACCAACGCCACATTCGCCTTGTTCGATCCGAGCAAAAACAGGGCCTCACGCCCCGAGTCGCATGACCCCAAAACCTTATGACCTGGGAGGTCGATTAATGCCGACTTTACCCGACTAATGAACCCCGGATCCCGGTGAACAATAAAAAAATCCGCCATGACTGCGGACTCTATGGATTCGCGGTCTCGCTGCCAGCAGGAATTGCCGAGGCCGCCGGAAAATCGCGACCGTCGGATTGCCGATTCCGAACTGTCCACGGATCGGGACGTGCCGGGCCTGGATTAAGTGTTGGAGTCGTCTGGATGGCCGGGGCCCGCGCCTGGGGCCTTGCCCCTCCGGCTCCGGACGAAGTCGCCTGCCCACCCCGCTGATTCTCCACGGGTTCCGTCGGCACAAACTCTGCTGAACGGAGCCGAACCGTCTCGGCACTGATCTTCACCGGATTGGCCACCGGCGCGGTCTTCCCGCTCGCATACTCCAACTGTTCGGCCATTTCTGAAAGGCGAGGTTGCGGACGATCCCCGGCCATCAGCTCGTCGCGTCCAATCACCTCCGGCGTCAAAATAAAAGCGAGCTCGGTTTTCTCGCCATCCTTCGAGCGATTCTTAAACAACTCGCCGAGCACCGGAATTTTACTAATGAACGGAACGCTTCGCATCGACTCCCGCATCTGATCATCGAATAACCCTCCAATCACCAGAGACTCCCGATGCTTCATCGCCACCCGGGTCTCGACCACCCGGGTTAATAGCGTCGGGAAAGGCTCTGAGATGGGGTTCCGGTCTACCCGGCTAAAGTCCAGCGAGCTGATCTCCGGCCGGACAAACATCCGGATAATTCCATTCCGATCAATGGTTGACGCTGTCGTCATCGGAACATTATCAAACTGACGCAAACCCGAGGCCTGCAGGGGTTGAATGTCCCGCGAAAACCGGTCAGCCACCCCCTCAAAGTTCTCCAACAAGGGCGTCACCAGAAGCGAAATCCCAAAAGGACGGTAATCCGGCGAAACCGTTTCACGTCCATCGTCACTGAACGAACGGGTCAGCACCGGAAACTCTCCCCCGACCCGAAAGACCGAGCTTTGACCATTCAACACCGTCAACGTCGGCTCCTGCAAAATCCTCACTTTACCCACATTTTGCGCCAAATTCACCGCTGCGTTTACGTCCGCGCCAAAGACGAAAAAGTTCGAAAGCGACGGCACTTGAACCCCCGACACATTCCGGCTGGCCAAACCCGTGGTATTAAAGAAAGGGAATCCCACTCCAGAACCACCTGCGTTGCTGAAACCAAAAGGAAGAGCTAGACCCGTGTTACTTGAGTTGACCGGCCCATATTCAACCCCGATCCGACTATCCTGATCCAACGTAATCGAAACCACCTGCACCTTAATCCGCACTTGGAGCGGCTTGGCCACCGTAATGAAGTTCAGCACGCTCGGCGAATACGTTTGGGCAATACTGACCGCCCTCCGGGCCAACACATCATCCTCCACTTCCCCTTGCAAGACGACCGCGCCGCCAACAAAGCGCACGTCCAAGCCCGGAGCACCAACCAAGTCTTTAAGCAACTTTGCCCGGTCATCTTCATTCGGATCGGAAACCGCCACCGTGAACACCGTGGTGGTTCCCCCCTTCTCCACTGTCACCCGGGCCACCCCTTGCTTTACCCCGGTCAAGACAATCCGATTCTCATCGGGAGGCAACGGATCGACATAATTCAACACATCTCGACGATCAATCACCACCGAATCCGCATCTGGAATATCGATAATCACCGTCTGACCAACAAACGCTGACATCTCGCGGGGAGCACCTTGGCCCCAGACCGCGAAGTTCCACGCCAGAACGAACAGCAGCATGATCAGAGATGTTTTCATGAACTTGGGTTTCCTAAATCATCCGAATTAAAGATGCTGATTTCCTGGTCGGTCCCTAGTAGAAGCGCCTCGGGGCCGGTGGAGCCTCAACCGGTGCGGCCTGTGGAGGCGGTGGAGGAGCTTGTTCCACCACCGGAATAAAGCCTTTCACCAAATCGCGGTCCAAAACCCCTGGACTGTCCACCAAGGCCATATCGTCAAACCGACGAAGCGCCATGGCATACTCCGAAGTCACCGCCTGGAGCAATTTCACCAACTCAGCCTCTTCAGGAGTCACTTCAAACGTCACGTTGGTCCCCCGCCCCATCCGCGAAGGCGTTCCCTTCTCCCCTTCCCCATCGACCCCATGCAAAATGTCAAACACTCGAACATTCTGCAAAATGGTTGTGGCCACCCGCCGATTCACCCAGTTCCCCTCAATATCCCGCTCGAACTTCTCCAAATTCAACACCGCAATCACATCCACCCGATCCCCGTTTTTCACCAAGTAAGCCGTCCCTTGGATGTCATCCACCGCAATCGTGATCAGCCGCTTGCCCGGTTCCAACACCAGGGATGAACGTCGCAACTGGTCCCGGTTCTTGGCCTTCGACGCAAAAATCATATCGCCCGGAGGCAAAAACGTGGCCGCCACCTTACCCTGAATCTCCTCAAACTTCGTCACCGCATCCGCCGGCACAAACTGCTCCGGCACCTGCTTGGTTGTCACCAAGTCCGACAAAAACTCCGTTCCCGGATTGATCTCCACCTTCGCCACCAGCACCGGCTTGGTCGCCACCTCCACCGGCTTCGCCTTGGCCGCCGCCTCCGCTCGCGCTTGTTCCACCAGCTTGGACACCAGGAAAATCGAAAGTCCTGCCATGACCAGCGCCAGCAGAATCAACAAATTAAACATTGCACCTTTGCCACCCATACGAAGAATTTACGCAAAACTACAAAAAAACCTGCAAGCCCGTCAACCCTATAACCAGTAAATTCCATAACCCTTCCCCTTCCCACCTCCTGACCTGCCCGGAACCCTTGCTCCGCCACCTCATCCAGCACCCTGTCCCCCCGGTCCATCTGCTTTTCCGTTGACGCCCCCACCGCCCCTCCCTACCTTCCTCGCCGTCTTGCCCCTTAATGGTCAGACAAACAACCACCCACACCCCCAGGAGTTCCCATGATCAAAGTCGGTATTAATGGTTTTGGCCGCATCGGCCGTCTCGTCTTTCGCGCCATCTGTGACCAAGGTCTGCTCGGCAAAGAAATCGATGTGGTCGCGGTTAATGACCTCGTGCCCGCCGACAACCTCGCCTACCTGGTCAAATACGACTCCTCCCAGGGTCGCTTCCCCGGTGGTAATGTTCACAGCGAAAAATCCTCGCCCTCGGTCCCGGAAGACGACGTGCTCGTCGTCGACGGCCATAAAATCAAATGCCTTGCCGTCCGCGAAGGGCCCGCTGCCCTTCCTTGGAAAGAGCTCGGGGTTGATTATGTTATCGAATCTACCGGCCTTTTCACTGAAGCGGATAAAGCCCGCGGCCACCTCACGGCTGGAGCCAAAAAAGTCATCATCTCCGCCCCTGGAAAAAACGAAGACATCACCATCGTCTACGGCGTCAACCATCACAAATACGATCCCGCCTCCCACCACATCATCTCCAACGCCAGTTGCACCACCAACTGTCTGGCCCCTGTCGTCCACGTCCTCCTGCAAGAAGGCTTCGGCGTTGCTGAAGGTCTCATGACCACCATCCACTCCTACACCGCCACCCAAAAGACGGTCGATGGGCCTTCCAAGAAAGATTGGAAGGGGGGTCGCTCCGCCGCCATTAACATCATCCCCTCCACCACGGGTGCGGCCAAAGCCGTCGGACTGGCCATCCCCGAAGTCAAAGGCAAGCTCACCGGCATGTCCTTCCGCGTCCCGACACCCACCGTCTCCGTGGTCGACCTCACCGTCAAAACGACCAAAAGCACCAGCTACAAAGAGATCTGCGCCGCCATGAAAACGGCCAGTGAAACCTACCTCAAAGGAATCCTCGCCTATACCGCCGACGAAGTGGTGTCCACCGACTTCATCCACGACGCCCACTCGAGCATCTTCGATGCTGGCTCGGGCATCGAACTCAACGACACCTTTTTCAAACTTGTCTCTTGGTATGACAACGAATGGGGCTACTCCAACCGCTGCGTTGACCTCCTCAAATTTATCGCCTCGAAATAAGCGGATCGGCCTCTGCGGGAATCCAAGCCACAGCCCGCGCGGCAGCGAATTGATCCACCCGATCGATCCGCGTCCCGCTCCAGCCCCTCCAACTCTCTCAATCCCCCTCCACCCGAACAGCACCCGGCCACTCACCTCGCCATGAAACAATCCCTCACCGACATCCCTCTCCAAGGTAAACGGGCCCTCATTCGGGTCGACTTCAACGTCCCCCAGGATAAGGCCACCGGAACCATCACCAACACCCAACGAATCACCGCAGCCCTCCCCACCATTCGCTACTGCCTGGATCATGGTGCCTCCGTCGTCCTCATGAGCCACCTCGGTCGGCCCAATGGACAAGTCACCCCGAAATACTCCCTCAAACCCGTCGCTGACAAACTCGCGGAGCTCCTCCAACATCCCGTCACCTTCCTCCCCGACTGCGTTGGACCTGAAACCGAAGCCGCCTGCGCCACCCTTCAGCCCGGACAAGTCGTGCTCCTCGAAAACCTCCGGTTTCACCTCGAAGAAGAAGGCAAAGCCAAGCGCGACGACGGCACCTCGGTTAAAGCCGATCCCCAAGCCGTCACTGCCTTCCGCGCCAGCCTCTCCAAACTCGGCGACGTCTATATCAACGACGCCTTCGGCACCGCCCACCGCCCCCACTCCTCCGTCGTCGGCATCAACCTTCCCCACAAAGTCGCCGGCTTCCTCATGCAAAAAGAACTCGAAGCCTTCGCCTCCGTTCTCGATCACCCCGCCCGCCCCCTTCTGGCCATCCTGGGCGGAGCCAAAATTGCCGACAAAATCCCCCTCATCCAAAACCTCATCGAGAAGGCCGACAAAATCATCATCGGCGGCGGGATGGCCTACACCTTCAAAAAAGTCCTCGCCAACCTCCCCATCGGCAACAGCCTCTTCGATCCAGCCGGGGCCGACATCGTCCCCGAACTCGTCGCCAAGGCCCAAGCCCGGAACGTCGAACTCATCTTTCCCGTCGACTACCTCTGCGCCGACGCCTTCTCTCCGGAGGCCAACACCCGGCCCGCCGACGACTCCACCGGCATCCCCGACGGCTGGGAAGGCCTTGATGCCGGCCCACAATCCATCGAAGTCTACCGCCGCGCCATCCTTGCCTCACGCACCATCGTCTGGAATGGACCCCCGGGCGTCTTCGAATTCGAAAAATTTGCCTCCGCCACCCGCGCCATGGCCGAAGCCATCGCCCAAGCCACCGCTGCGGGAGCCATCTCGGTCGTTGGCGGCGGTGACACGGCCACGGCCGCCAAAAAATTCGGCATCGCTGACCAGGTCACCCACTGCTCCACCGGCGGCGGAGCCTCCCTTGAACTCCTCGAAGGCAAGACCCTCCCCGGCGTCGCCGCTCTCGATGACAAACCTTAAATCCGATCCCTGACTATGGCTCTTCCCCGAAAAAAAATCATTGCCGGCAACTGGAAAATGAACAAAACGGCCACCGAAGCCCGCCAGTTGGTCACCGACCTCATTCAAGAATTAGGCACCTTCGACCAGGCCGACATCGTCATCTGCCCCCCTTTCACCGCCATTCCCGCCTGTGCCGAAGCCCTCGAGGAAGCCACCAACCTCACCCTCGGCGCTCAAAACATGCACCACGAAAAATTCGGTGCCTTCACCGGTGAAATCTCCGGGGCCATGCTCCGCGATCTCTTTTGTCGTTACGTCATCATCGGCCATTCCGAACGCCGCCAGCTCTTCCACGAAACCTGCGCCATCGTCAACGCCAAAGCCAAAGCCGCCTTCGCCTTTAACCTCCGGCCCATCGTCTGCGTCGGCGAAACCCTCGCCGAGCGCGAATCCGGAAAAACCGAAGCCGTCATCACCGCCCAAATGCGCGACTCCTTCGCGGGCTTCACCCCGGAAGATTGGGCCGAAACCATCGTCGCTTACGAACCAGTCTGGGCCATCGGCACCGGCAAAACCGCCACCCCGGCCCAAGCCCAAAACGTCCACCAGCTCATCCGCTCCCTCGTGGCCAAGGCCGCCGGCGAAACCGTCGCCAACAAACTCCGGATCCAATACGGCGGCTCCGTCAAACCCGACAACGCTGCCGAACTCCTCAACCAACCTGACATCGACGGAGCCCTCGTCGGCGGTGCCTCCCTTGAAGCACGTTCTTTTGTTGCCATCATCAAAAACGCATGCTCTGCTTGAGAGTTCTTTATGTGGATCAACATCCTCATCTACGGCATCCTCGCCATTCACGTCATTTGCAGCATTCTCCTGGTCCTCATCGTCCTCATGCAACGCCCACGCGCTGAAGGACTCGGTGCCGCTTTCGGTTCCGGGATGACCGAATCGATGTTCGGTGCCCAAACCACCGATGTCCTCACCAAAGCCACCATCTGGCTCGGTGGAATCTTTTTCGTCGCCACCCTCTCCCTGGCCATGCTCTATGCCCACCGCGATCGCCCCGCCACCGGCATCAGCACCCTCATGGAAACCACCCCCCCTTCCCTCGAGGAAATCATCCCGATCACCCCAGCCGACCCCCTCCCTGAACCCGCCGCCCCAGCGGAACCAACACCCGCCCCGGCCAACCCCTAAAACCCCGTGAAAGGAATCCAGGGAGCCGCCATCTTCCTGGTTGTCGTTCTCATCGTCTCCTGGCAACTCCGCGCCTGCCTCGACCACGCGGCCCGTCTTCCTGCGCAAACTGCCCGGCAAACCGCCACCGCGGTCCAGGACATCCTCGCCTCCTTCAAAGACGTCCTGGGCATCACCCCACGCATCCAGCAAGGCGACACCCTCGTCTTCGAACAAACCCTGCCCATCGAAGAACTCGCCGTCCTTCAGCGAGACTTCACTTTCAGCTACACCTGGCGCGAACAGTGGCTCCTCGGCACCAAACGACTAACCGCCTCCGGCACCTTCCGCGCCAAAGCCGGTTTCGACCTCTCCCAACCCGTCTCCGTTCTGATCGACCATCGTGGCCGCGCCACCGCCGACCTCCCCCCTGCCCAAATTCTCTCCGTCGAACCGATCGGCCCCCTCGACTTTGGCGAAGCCACCGAGTGGTTCAGCCGCATCAGCCCACAGGAACGGAATCAGGTCAAAAACCAATTCTTCGCCCGCGCCCGGGCCCACGCCGCTGGCGGCTCACTCCTTGCCGACACCGAAACCGAACTAACTCAGCGCCTCATCCAACGCCTCGGCCCCTCCGCTGACCAGATTCAGATCAACTTCCGCCAGGAAGCCCCCTCCCCCGCCCCGTGAGCTCGCCCCCCGCCCCCGCGCCCCTTCTCCTCTTCACTGCCGCCCTGCCCTTCCTCGCCCTCTCCTGGCTCCTCGCCTCGG
>JBDNCR010000070.1:0-7457 GCA_046719555.1 Verrucomicrobiia bacterium
CGGGCTAATGGGATTATTTTCCGAGGGGTGCGAACGTTCCGAGATGATCGGGGTGGGCGTGATTTGGGGTCGAATACGGTTTTTGCTTTTGAGCTGGACCGGATCCGGTTCGTTTATTTGGGAGCGCTGGGACACCGATTGACCAAGGCTCAGGTTCAGGAGATTGGGCGGGCGGATGTGTTGTTTGTCTCGGTAGGGAATCCGCGGTTGAAGGCGGTGGATTGGCATCGGGCGGCGGAGGAGTTAAAGGCGCGGTGGATTGTGCCGGTGGCGTATCGGACGGAGCGGTCTGGGGAGGCGGGTGGATTGTCTCTGGATGAGGTGGACCTCAAGGATTACCCGTTTAAGAAGGTGGCAGATTCCCGATTTTTGTTTAGCCGGGATGGTCTGCCGGAGAAGCCGACGTTGTTGTTGTTGGAGTCGCCATGAGGCTGAAGCATCCCTGGGCGCTGGTGTTGATGGTGGGGTTGTCGGCGATGGTGGGGCTGGCGGCGGTGGGATCGTTGTTGCCCGCGCTGTTTTCGCCGATGTTGTTTGATGCGCCGGGGTCGACGCAGAATGTGGCGTTGTGGGTGGTGTTTGTGTCGGTGTGGGCGTTTCCGTTGGTGTCGGGAGTGAGTGTGATCGGGGCGTGGCTGGTGTTTGCGGCGGGGCGACCTTGGGCGGCTTTGTTGTGTTTTCTGGCGCCCCTTGTTCCGGCGCTAGGGGTGGTGGGTGGGTTGGTGTGGATTGAGGTGTTTCACGGGGGGCAGTTCGCGGGTGGGTGAGCGTGGTGGTGGGGGACGCTGGGGTGCTGGGGATGGGTTTAGGTGGTGGGGGCGAGGATGCGGTGGATGACGAAGCGGGGGCGCTGTTGAACCACTTGGTAGATGCGACCGACGTATTCACCAATGAGGCCGATGCCGAGGATGAGCACGGAGACCAGGAAGAAGAGAATGGCGAAGAGGGTGAAGACACCTTCAGCCTCGGAGGCTCCTGGATAGATGAAGCGGCGGAAAAAGAGGATGCCGACGAGGGCGAGGCTTCCGGAGGCAGAGATGAGTCCGAGGCCGGTGAAGAGGTGGAGGGGGACGAGGCTGAAGCCGGTGATGAGGTCGAAGTTGAGGCGGGCCAGGCGGAGGATGCTGTATTTGGAGGTGCCGGCTTGACGGGGCTCGTGGGCGACGTCGACTTCTCCGGGATTTTTGGAGAAGCGGTAGGCGAGGGCGGGGATGAAGGTGGCCCGTTCATGGCAGGAGACGACGGCGTCGATGACTTCCCGGGTGTAGGCCCGGAGCATGCACCCTTGATCGTCCATGCGGATGTCGGTGATTGATTCGCGAAGGTGGTTAATCAGGCGGGAGGCGGAGCGGCGGAAGAAGCTGTCCCGGCGCTTGATGCGACGTCCCCCGACGGAGTCGTGGCCTGCGTCGATGGCGGCGAGGAGTTTAGGGATTTCTTCTGGGGGATTCTGGAGATCGGCGTCGAGGGTGACGATGATGTCGCCGCGCGCTTGTTCGAAGCCGGCCATGACGGCCATGTGTTGACCGTAGTTGCGGTTGAACTCGACGACGGCGACCTGGGAGGGGCGGGAGGCGTGGAATTGTTCGAGGAGTTGTTGGGAACGGTCCCGACTGCCGTCGTTGACGAAGACGATTTCTGCAGAGCGGTCGAGGGCGTCGATGACGAGGCCGAGCCGTTTGAAGAGGAGAGGCAGGTTGGCCTGTTCGTTATAGACCGGGATGACGACCGAAACAACGGGGTCAGCCATGCGCTTAGGCGAGGGCTTCGAGGGCTTCGGCCAGGGTCGGGGCGGTGGGATAGGTGGTGGCGAACCCGGCGAGTTCAAAGACGTGGGCGACTTCTTTTTTCATGCCGAAGGCGGCCATTTTGCCTCCGGTGCGTCCGACGTTTTTGGCGGCGAGAAAGAATTCGCGAAGGCCGGCGCTGCCGGTGTAATCGAGTTGAGAGAGGTCAAAGAGGAGTTTTTGCGGTTGTCGGGCCAGAGCGGTTTGCATGAAGGCTTTGAGGGCGATGGCTCCGTCGGGGTCGAGGGAGCCGGTGAGGGAGATGACGAGTAGGTCGCCAAAGGAGGCTTCTTTGATTTGCATAGGGATGGACTGGTTGAGGGTGGAGTGTGCCTTAGTGGGTGGATTGGCCAAGCTGCTTTTTCAGGATGAGGCGGTTGCCGTTGGGGAGGGGTTCGTAGTCGAGAGAGGTTAACATTTGCCGGGCAAGAAGCAGGCCGAGACCTCCTTCCCGATCGGGTGGCCCGTTGTCGGGGCAGGGAAGTGGAGCGGTGAGGGGGTTGAAGGGGCGGGCGTCGTCTTCGATGATGAGAAGGATGTGGTCGCGATGGTGCTGGATGGAAACCTGGACGAAGGAACCTTGAGAGGTGGAACAGCCGTAGGAGATGGTGTTGAGGAAGAGTTCTTCGAGTGCCAGGCGCAGGGCGTAAGCGCAAGGTTCGGGGATGGCCAGAGCGGTGATGTGGTGTTGAAGCCAGGTGTTGATTTGGCTCCAGGATTCGCGGTTGGGGAGGACGCGCAGGGAAGGTTCGGTGAGGGAAACGGGATGAACCATCTCGTAAAGAGAGTGGGGTCGGGTGCGACGGGCGTCAACTTCGACCCGGTTGGGGGGGGTGGAAAAAGGGTTGCTTGTGGAGGGGGCGGTTGGCTAAGGTATTGGTTGCTCGACGAGAGGCGGGTCTGCCTTCATGGAAGGGTTGGATTCCGCATCGAACGTGCGCGGCGGTCGTTCAGTGGTAGGACTTCAGCCTTCCAAGCTGATAGCGAGGGTTCGATTCCCTCTCGCCGCACAGTTCGTGGGAGCCTACGGCAGCGTAGCTCAGTGGTAGAGCAGGGGACTCATAAGCCCTTGGTCACAGGTTCAAATCCTGTCGCTGCTAGGGGGTCGAGGTGCGGGGGGCGAACCGGGGGGCGGTGATTTATTCGGGGAGGATCCCGGTCAGGCGGTTGCGGATGAGGTGGGCCATTTCGCGGGCTTGGTGGAGGTCGTCTGCCCGTTCGTCGGGGGTGCCCAGACGCCGCTCGATTTGTTTGAGGGCGTGGATGAGGGGGTCCTGAAGTCGGTGTTCCGCCATCCACTGGTGAAGGGTTTGGATTTCTTGGCGAATGAAGTGGGCAGGGCTGGAGGGCGGATCCATGGAGGAGGGTAAGCTGAATTTGCTCAAACAGCAAATAGAGCAATGATGAACTGGGAATTTAGGTGGATGGATCCGTTTTTTGCAGGAGTTGGGTCATGAGGGTGTTGAGGCGGCGGACCATGGCGGTGGGTTGGTCGAGGAGTCCGGCAGAGAGAAGGGCTTGGTCGTAGAGTTGTTGGGCGAGGGTGGTGGCGATTTCAGGCTGTTCGGTGCGGGCGCGGCTGAGGGCGTGGATGAGGGGATGGGCGGGGTTGATGTCGAGGTGAGGTTTGAGGGGGGGCAGGGCTTGGTCGGGATCGCGCTTCATGGATTTGAGCATGCGCCGCATGGAGGCGGTTAGGCCGGAGGCCGATTCGGCCAGGATGGCCGGGCTTTCGGTCAGACGGCGGGCGAGGCGGACTTCGTCGACGCGGTCGCCGAGGGATTCTTTGATGAAGTTGGCGACGAGTCGGGCGTCTTGATCGGAGAGGGGAGGGGTGGAGGAGGAGGGGTCGGGGAGTTCGAGGTCGGCTTTTTCTGCGGGGAGGATGGTTTTACCTTCGAAGGAGCCGAGGCGTTCGAGGATGACTTCATCCCAGGGTTCTTCGGGGAAGAGGACTTCGAGGTGGCGATGGGCGAAGACTTCGTAGTAGGGGCTGGCGAGGGCTTCGTCGCGGGATGGGGCAACGAGGAAGTAGATGTTTTTTTGCTCGGCGGGCATTCGGGTGAGGTAGTCAGCGAGGGAGGTGAGTTGGCCCGGGGCGGTGTGGGAGGAGGGGAAGCGAAGGAGTTTGGCGAGGGCGACGCGGTGGGTGGAGTCGGTGGCGACTCCTTCTTTGAGGCAGAGACCGAATTCGGAGTAGAAGGTGTGGTAGGTGTCGGGGTCGCGGGTGGCTTCTTCGGTGAGGAATTTGAGGAAGCGGGAGGTGAGAACTTTGTTGAGCTTTTGAATGAGGGCGCTGTCCTGCATGGATTCGCGGGAGATGTTGAGGGGGAGATCTTCGCTGTCGACGACGCCGCGCAGGAAGCGGAGCCAGTCAGGGAGGAGGCCGGGGGCTTTGGGTTGGATCAGAACTTTTTTGCAGTGGAGGGCGACTTGAGGTTCCAGGCGTGTGAAGCCGAGTTTTTCGAGGTTTTGTTTGGGGACGAAGAGGAGGGCGCGGAGGTCGAGCGGGGCATCGGAGGCGAAGTGGAGGTGGTAGCGTGGGGAGTCGAAGTCGTGGGAGATAAATTTGTAGAATTGGTCGTATTCGTCGGCGGTGACCTCTGTTTTGTTGCGGGTCCAGATGGCTCCGATGGTGTTGATGCGTTCGTCGTTGAGGGTGATGGGGAAGGGGACGAAGTTGGAGTAGCGGCGGATGATGCGGCGGAGGGTGTCGGGGTCGGCCAGGTTTTTGAAATCGTCTTTGAGGTGGAGGACGATGCGGGTGCCGCGGCGGAGTCCGGTTTCCGGGGTGATGGTGAAGGTGCCGGAGCCGTCAGATTCCCAGAGCCAGCCGGAGTCTTCGGGACGGTAGGAGCGGGAATAGACGGAAACGGATTGGGCCACCATGAAGGCGGAGTAAAAGCCGACGCCGAACTGGCCGATGAGGTTGAGGTCGTTCTGGTTGGCTTCGGCGAGGTGGCGGAGGAATTGTTTGGAGCCGGAGTGGGCGATGGTGCCGAGGTTTTGGAGGAGTTCGTCCCGGTTCATGCCGATGCCGGTGTCGGTGAAGGTGATGGCGGGGCGGGAGGGGTCGGTGCGGATGGAGATGGTGAGTTCGAGGGAGTCGTCGGCGAGGGGGAGGCCGGATTTCTGGTGGAAGCGGAGTTTTTCGAGGGCGTCGGCGGCATTGGAGATGAGCTCGCGAACGAATATTTCGCGGTCGGTGTAGAGGGAGTGGATGACGATGTTGAGGAGTTGTTGGACTTCAGCCTGGAAGGAGTGGGTTTCGGGAGCAGACATAACCGGAGGGTAGAAGGTTCTCGACTGGGAAGCAGCCGGAGAGGATAGCGAAGCGGGTGGTGAGGGTCAATCCCGGCGAGGGTTGTCCTAGACGGAAACGGGCTGGGGGGCGTCGATCCACTTGCCGTTTTCTTTGATGAGATCGACGAGGCGTTCGACGGCTTCGGCTTCGGGGATGTTGAATTTGACGGGGGTTTTACCGATGTAGAGGTTGATTTTACCGGGGGCTCCGCCGACGTAGCCGAAGTCGGCGTCGGCCATTTCCCCCGGACCGTTGACGATGCAGCCCATGACGGCGATTTTCACGCCTTTGAGGTGTTCGGTGGCGGCTTTGATGCGGGCGGTGGTGGATTGGAGGTCGAAGAGGGTGCGCCCGCAGGAGGGGCAGGCGACGTAGTCGGTTTTGAAGACTCGACTGCCGGTGGCCTGGAGGATGTTGAATCCCAGGCGGATGGAGGCTCCGGGGGCGGGTTCGCCCCGGATGAGGATGGCGTCACCGATGCCGTCGCAGAGGAGGCTGCCGAGGTGAATGGCGGCGGTGATGAGGTTTTGCAGGGCGGTCCGGTCGGTTTCGGGTTGGAGGGTGTCTTTGAGGAGGATGGGGTGGCGGGGGTGGAGACGGGCGGCCAGGAGGCGGAACGCGATGGCGGTGTCCAGTCCGATGCCGTCGCGGACGGTGACGAGTCGGGGGAGGTCGAGAGCGTTGAGGGCGTCGAGGGCGGGTTGATCGGCGGGATCGACTTCGGTGACGGCTGCGTCTTCGTAGATGATTTCGGGGGCGGTGTCGCCCATTTGGGAGAGGCGCGGGGCGAGGGCGTCAAAGACGGAGCGGGGTGCGACGACGCGGGGAGGTTCTCCGGTGCCGAGTTGGATGCCTTGGACGGCGACTCGTTCGGCGGGTCGGCGGGTGTAGGAGAAGGGGTCGAAGGGGAGGGGATCGTCGGCGGTGGGCGCGGGGCGTTTACCGAGTCGGTCGATGTAGTCGACGAGGGCGCGGCAGACGGGGATTTCGTGAACGGAGTCTTCGGTGAGGGAGACGCGGATGGTGTCGCCGAGGCCGTCGATGAGGAGGGCGCCGATGCCGATGGCGCTTTTGATGCGGCCATCTTCACCGTCGCCGGCTTCGGTGACGCCGAGGTGGAGGGGGTAGTTCCAGTCGGGGCCTTCGGCATTGAGTTTGGCGACGAGGAGGCGGTAGGCGTGAACCATGACTTTCGGGTTGGACGATTTCATGGAGAAGACGAAGTTGTGGTAGTTGAGTTTGCGGGCGATGCGGGCGAACTCGAGGGCACTTTCGACCATGCCGAGGGGGGTGTCTCCGTAGCGGTTCATGATGCGATCGGAGAGGGAGCCGTGATTGGTGCCGATGCGCATGGCGATGCCGCGTTGGAGGCAGAGTTGGACGAGGGGGGTGAAGGTTTCTTCGATGCGGGCGAGTTCTTCGGCGTATTGTTCGTCGGTGTATTCGCGGATTTGGAACTTTTTTTTGTCGGCAAAGTTGCCGGGGTTGATGCGGACTTTATCGACCCACTGGGCGGCTTCGAGGGCGGCTTCGGGTTTGAAGTGGATATCGGCGACGATGGGGACGTCGCAGCCGGCGAGGGCGAGTTCGCGTTTGATGTTGCGGAGGTTGGCGGCGTCTTTGACGGTGGGGGCGGTGATGCGGACGATTTCGCAGCCGACTTTGACCAGGTCGAGGGTTTGTTTGACGCAGGCGTTGGTGTCCATGGTGTCGCAGGTGAGCATGGATTGGACACGGATGGGGTTGTGGGCGCCGAGGCGAACCGGGCCAATGATGACTTCGCGGGTGAGGCGGCGTTGGTAGCGGAAGGGGTTATCGCAGTAGGGGGGGGTCATGGGGAGTCCTGGGCTTTGAATTCGATGGGGGAGGTTTCGGCTTCTTGGGCGAGGTCGGCGGCTTTGCGGCGGACGTCGTGGAAGGTGATGAAGAGGAAGAGTCCGATGAGGAAGACGAAGCAGGCGAGGTGGAGGGAGTGGATGAGGCGGGCGGGGAGGGGCCCTCGTTTGATCATTTCGGCGAAGCCAAAGATGATGTGGCCTCCGTCGAGGATGGGGATGGGGAGGAGGTTGAGGATGGCCAGGTTGACGTTGAGGATGACGAAGAAGGCCAGGACCTGCATGGGGTCGTAGCGGAGCAGGCGCATGATGGCATCGAAGATGCCCACGGGGCCGGAGAGGTGCTGGACGCCAACTTCGGAGCGGGAATCGACGACGGCACCCAAGGTTCGTTTGATGATGAGGGCGGCGTCTTTGATTTGAATCCAGGGGAGGGGGTGGGTGAGGATGGAGTCGGGGGGACGCCACTGGACGCCGATCATGGGGCGGTTGGTGCCGTCGGGAATGACGGGGCGGAGGTTGAGTTGGACG
>JBDNCR010000071.1:0-7454 GCA_046719555.1 Verrucomicrobiia bacterium
CCCGACGGCTTAGATGAAAAAGGGATGGTTCCGCTTGAGCCGCTGGTCGTAACGCCGGAGCCAGCGATCGCGCGGGGTAAGGCGAATACGGCAGTAGAGACGGTATCCAAGGAATAGGAGGGCGGCGCCTCCGAGGATGGATAAGGTGAGAATCACTTAATGGAGGTTAATAGAAAGTCGTCGGCTTGCAATGGAATTGACACAGAAAAAAGGGGCGACGGTTAGTTGGAGGTGGGGCGAGCCCGCCAGGCTTTTCGTTGGAAGTTGAGGAGTTGCGTGATTCCCTGGCGGGCCAGGGCGAGAAGTTGTTCGAGTTGATCTGGGGAGAAGGTGGCTTCTTCGCCGGAGGCTTGGAGTTCGATGAATTGGCCCTGGGCGGTCATGACGACATTCATGTCGACGGTGGCGTCTCGGTCTTCGAGGTAGCAGAGGTCGAGGATAGGAACCTCCTGGTAGAGTCCGACCGAGGTGGCGGCGACCGGACTGAGGAGAGGATCCGAGGGGAGAGCACCGGTTTGGCGGAGCCGGTGGCAGGCGAGTTTGAGGGCAAGGAAACCGGCGGTGATGGCGGTGGTTCGCGTGCCACCATCGGCGGCGAGGACGTCGCAATCGATCCAGAGGGAGCGGGGACCGAGGGATTCGAGGTTGATGGCGGCGCGGAGGGATCTTCCGATGAGTCGTTGGATTTCCTGGCTGCGCCCGTCGAGTTTTCCTTTGGTGATATCCCGCGGTTTCCGGTCGGCGGTGGAATAGGGGAGCATGGAATATTCGGCAGTCAGCCAGCCGCCTGGAAGGCCCTGTTTTTCTTTCCATTTGGGAACGGAATCCTCGGCACTGACTGCGGTGATGACTTGGGTTCCACCGCATTTGAGAAGGATGGAGGCGAGGGCGTTGGGGGCGACGTCCCAGGTGAAGTCAAGCGGGCGGAGCCGATCCGGTCGGCGACCATCGGGTCGGGTCATGGGTTAACCGCCGATTTTGGGAGGCGGGGCGTAACGGGGAGGAAGTTTGACCATGAGCTTGGAGGAGGAGCGAACGGGAGGGATGGTGAGGGCCGCGGTGCGGCTATTTTTATCTTGGGGCGTGGGTTGGGGTGGAGGAACAGGCAAGGTGACTTGGGGTGGATCGAAGCGGTAGAGAACTGGGCCGAATTGGAGGACGTCTCCAAAGTGGAGGTCGGAGGCTTGAATTTGAGCTCCGTTGATGAAGGTGCCATTGGAGGAGTTGAGATCAGCAACCTGCATTTTGCCGTCCGCCTTTTCGAAAACGCAGTGGTGCTTGGAGACGGAGGGATGGGGAATGATGAGGTCGCAGTTGTCGAAGCGTCCAAGGACTTCGCGGTCATTGCGGAGGATTAGTGGAGGAGAGTCGGCGTCGGACATGGGGGTGAGGCGGGCCCAAGCTTCCCCGCCGGCGGAGGGGGGTTGGGGGGGAGGGGCGGCCGGAGCTTCGTCGCGGAGGCGGGCGGCCTCAAGCATTAGGAAATCCAGGGATTTTTTGATGCTACGTTCCGGGGTGGTTTCGCCGTCGATGAAGTTTCCCGGTTCGTTGGTGGTGGTTTGAAGGATGCGGAGGAGGGCGGCGTCTCCCCGGAGGTCGTCAAGATAGGCGTGGATGGCAAGGCCGTTTTCGAAGTAGATGCGACCTTCGGATTCACCAACGGGGACCGAGATCGCTCCGGTGCGCCCCGAAATTTTGATCATTTGGAGGTTGTCGTAGAACAACATGTCAGTGTCGGCAGAGTAGGGCAGGCTCGGGGTGGGTGACAATGCCGAACCGGAGAAAATCGGGCGATTTTCTAACGTGCACCGGGCGGGGATCGAACCCACAACCTTCGGCTCCGGAGGCCGACACTCTATCCAATTGAGCTACCGGTGCATTGGAGGGGAAAGAGTAACGGGATGCCGGAGGCTTGGCAAGGCATTCCCCACGGATGATGGCGGGAGAGGGAAACCGAGCCCCACCAAGAGGACGCTTTTTCATGGCGGTGGGTGAGGGAACATGATTGGATGAACGGAATTGTTTTTCTAAGGATCGGCAGGTGTGATGAAGGCGAAAGGAAAAAAGGGCGGGCGATTTTTATTGATTGCAGGGCCCTGCGTTCTGGAGGGGGAAAAGGAGGCGTTAAAGATTGGGCAGACTTGCCGACGGCTGGCGGAGGGGTTTGGGTGGGAGTTTGTTTTCAAAGCCTCCTATGACAAGGCGAACCGGACAAGTGTGAAGGGGGCGAGGGGGCCTGGCTTGGAAAGGGGTTTGGAGATGCTTCGACGGGTGGGGGATCGGCTCGGGGTGCGGGTAACGACGGATGTGCATGGACCGGAGGAGGCGGCGCGAGCAGGGCAATGCATTGATATCTTGCAGATTCCGGCTTTTTTGTGTCGGCAAACCGATTTGTTGCTGGCTGCAGCCGGGACCGGTCGACCGGTGAATGTGAAGAAGGGACAGTTTATGTCACCCGAGGGAGTGGGGGCGATTGCAGAGAAGTTAAGAGCTGGGGGATGCCAGGAGTACTGGATCACGGAGCGGGGAACGACCTTTGGCTACAATAATTTGGTGGTCGATATGCGGGGCTTGGTGTGGATGCGGGAGCAGGGGCATCGAGTGATTTTTGATGCGACGCATTCGGTGCAGCGACCAGGGAGCTTGGGATCGGCAACAGGCGGGGATGGGCGTTTGGCTCCGGCGTTGGCGCGGGCGGCGGTGGCCGTAGGGGTGGATGGGCTTTTCCTTGAGACCCACCCAGAGCCTGCGCGGTCGCCATCGGATGGATCGAATATGGTGGCGCTTCGGGACTTGCCGAGGGTGTTGGCACGGATTAACTCTATTTATGAAGTTGCGTAACCAGGGATCAGCGTGGGCAGCCTGGGGTTTTTTGGGATGGGTGGCGTGCCTGAGTCCGGCCTTTGGTCAGAGTGATTTTGCGATTGGATCGGTGATTCGCGGGTTTGAGTTACCTAAGCGTAATGCCGAAGGGGAGATGCAGTTTAAAATTACCGGTGATAAGGCAGTGATCATGACGCCGAACCGGACAGAGTTGCACGATTTGAAGATTGATATCTATAAGGAGGGTAAGGTGAATTTAACGGTGCGGTCACCTCGGAGCGATTATTGGCGGATGGAAAATCGGCTGACGACCGAGCACGGGGTGGAGATTGTCTGGCCTGGGTTGACCGTAACGGCCAAAGCGATGGAGTGGGATTTGAATCAGACCAAAGGGGTCTTGCGGCAGGAGGTCCGGGTGGTCATCGACAATTTACGGGCGGCACGATGAACAGCTGGATTGGTTATGTGCTTTTTGTGGCAGCGACCGCCCAAGAGTTGGAGAAACCGGCCGATCCGATCGTGGAGACGACCGGGCCAGTCGCAGCAGCCCGGGAGGAAGGGCAGGGCCAGGCAACGATCATCACCTCGGATAGTTTCCAGCTAAACGCCTCAGAGAATCAGGGGACGTTTACGGGGAATGTCCGGGTGGTGGATCCGAATTTTGAGTTAACCTCCGATGAGTTGGTGATTTTCTTTGGGGCTGGTAATCAATTGGAACGGATTCTGGCGCGGGGCAATGTGGTCATCAAGCAGGGCGGCCGAGCCTCCTCAAGCCGCCAAGCGGAGTATTTTCTGGCGGAGAAAAAGATCACGTTGACGGGTGATCCGACGGTGACGGAGGGGCGCAACCAGATCACGGGCACGAAGATCACGATCTATCAGGATCGTGAAAAGATGGACGTGGAGGGAAGAAGCCGCGTCCAGTTTTTCCCGTGAAGGCCGATCGAGAGGTGGTGGTTAATCCGGGGGAGGTGGCGAGCGAGGAGATTCTGCGCGGGTCCGGCTTGGTGAAGATTTATGGAGAGCGCCATGTGGTCAAGGGCGTGAGTCTGCACGTGAATCGTGGGGAGATCGTGGGGCTCCTCGGTCCGAATGGGGCAGGGAAAACGACCACGTTTTACATGCTCGTCGGTCTGGTCAAACCGAATGCCGGTCAGATCTTTCTTGGGGGTGAGAACGTGGCTCATATGCCGATGTATCGGAGGGCCCGGCGCGGCATTGGTTATTTGCCGCAAGAGGAATCGATTTTTCGGAAGCTGACGGTGGAGGAGAATCTCATGGCGATTCTAGAGACGTTGCCCCTAACCCGGGACCAAAGACAGCAACGCACGGAAGAGTTGTTGGAAGATTTTAACATGGGGCATGTGCGAAGAAGCAGAGCCTACACCTTATCGGGTGGGGAAAAACGACGTCTGGCCCTAGCCCGATGTTTAACCATTCAGCCATCGGTGTTGCTGCTCGACGAGCCCTTTAGCGGGGTGGACCCGATTGCGGTGCACGATATTCAGCAGATTATCTTGTCGTTACGGGACCAAGGGATCGGGATTTTGATCACCGACCATAACGTTAGGGAAACGTTGAACGTGGTCGACCGGGCTTATCTGATTTGTGACGGGAGAGTCGAGAGCGAGGGTGACGCCAACTTCCTAATCAATGATCCGATCGCCAGGGAATTATACTTGGGTCCCCGTTTCACACTTTAGCCAGAGACTCACTGGACCGATCTCGGGAAAGCATCGACTTTGGAGGGCGGCCGGTTTAGCCTTGTCCGAATATGGCAGAACTTAAAACAGCTCCCCGCAAGGTGAACCTGCGGACTCCGGAAGTGATGAGCCTCGTCCAGGCCCAGGTGGAACAGCATTACCGCAGCCGAGTGGTGGAATATATGCGGCATTCAGGTTCCGGTTTATCGGCCGCCGGGTTGACGGTCAAATTGGCGAAAGCCTTCGGTTTTTGCTACGGGGTCGAGCGAGCAATTGATCTGGCTTACGCAGCCGCCAAACACTTTGCTGGCAAGAAGATTTATTTGCTTGGGGAGATTATTCACAATCCTGAGGTGAATGATCAATTGGCGGCGATGGGAATTCATTCCTTGAAGGAGGGACCCGAGGGATACGATCTCAGTCACCTCACGGAGGAGGATGTGGTGATCATTCCAGCCTTTGGGGCTGAGGTGAAGGTGATGGAAGAGCTGAAAAGCAAGAGCTGTTTCATGGTCGATACGACTTGCGGTGACGTGATGAGTGTTTGGAAGCGGGTTCGGCAATATCAAAGGGAACGGGTCACCTCGATTATTCACGGGAAGGCTTGGCATGAGGAGACCAAGGCGACCAGTTCCCGGGCGATCAATGAGGAAGGAACCGGGCATTATTTGGTCGTTTATAACCTCGAGGAGACTGATTATGTCTGCAATTACATCCGAAACGGAGGGGATAAGGCAGAGTTTTTGTTGAAATTTAACGGGGCCTACTCACCGGGGTTCGATCCGGACCAACATCTCAAGGCCGTTGGGGTTGCCAATCAAACCACAATGATGCGCGGGGAGACGGAGGAGGTGCAAAACCGGATTCGGCAGGCCATTGAAGATCGTTACGGGAAGGATGCCTTGGCCGAGCATTTCCGATTCTTTGACACCATTTGTGGAGCCACCCAAGAACGGCAGGATGCGCTCAAGGTGATGTTGGGGGAACCCATGGACCTTTTGATTGTGGTGGGAGGTTACAACAGTTCCAATACTTCACACCTCGCGGAGATGGGTGAAAGTGTTTTACCGACCTACTTCATCAAAAATTCCGGGAAGTTAATCTCACCCAAATTGATCGCGCACTATAACCAACACACTCATCAGGAGATTGAAACTCAAGACTGGTTGCCGGAGGGCGAGGTCGTGGTTGGAATCACTGCCGGGGCTTCTTGTCCGAATAATGTGATCGAGGAGACCATCAAACGAATTTTCGAATTTCGTGGGGTGGACGTGCTCGAACTCCTTCCGCCTTCGGCACGGGACTAGGGACCATGAGGGTAGACGAGGCCCTTGCTCTAGTGATTCGAGAAACAGCGGCGGCTCTGGGTAAGCCGTCTGAAACAGTCCTGCCTCAGCATCGGTTCGTGGGGGATTTGGGCGCTGAATCGATCGACTTCATCGATTTGACGTTCCGGCTCGAAAAGGCGACCGGATGTGCCTTGAGCGAAACGGATCTTTTCAAGCCAGGCTCAGATGGGGATCGAACGCTCGAGGACGTTGCGAAACGGTTGGCGGCAGCGACGTGAATTCGGGACCGCATCGGGTGGCGATCACTGGCTGCGGTGCAGTCACTCCCCTTGGATCCGATGCCCCTTCTTTGTGGGCCGGGCTGCAGGAGGGGCGAGTGGCGGTGGCCCGGAGTTCACGTTTGGGGGATGCACCGGTTGAGATCGGAGCAGAGGTGGATTCATGCCCACCGGCTGACCTTCAAGGCTGGGCGCGACGAGCAGTAGAGGAGGCTTTTCAGGATGCTGGACTCGTTTGGCCGATGGAATCTGCGCGGATTCTTTTGGCAATGTCTCCGGGTTGGGATTGGCCGAGCCATCCTGGATTGGCCGAGGTTTCGGTCCTTGGCTGGAATCCTGTGGAGGTCGGTCTGAAAGGGGTGCAATTGGAGGTTCTGACCTCCTTCTCGGCCTGCGCTGCCGGGCTGCAACTGGTGGAGGAAGCCGCGAGAATAATCCGGCTCGGTAGGACCGACATGGCGGTGGTCGTTGCGTCCGATTCTCGAATGAATCGAGCGGCGGTGGAAGGTTATTGGCGATTGGGAGCCCTGGCACGACCCTGGCCAGACGATCCGGGGAAGAGTTGTCGTCCTTTCGATCGGGACCGTTCCGGTTTTGTTGTTGGAGAGGGGGCGGGAGCGTTGGTGCTTGAATCCGAGGCGAGCGTGAAAGCACGTTCAGGCCGTGTTCGTGGCTGGATCCTCGGGGCTGCTTCCACTTGTGACGCTGGCTCGCCGGTAGCACCAGATCCTAAAGGCCTGGCCGCGGAGAGGTGTGTCCGAAGGGCCTTGGAACGAGCCGGAGTTCGGCCGGCCGACCTGATGTATGTGAATACCCATGGCACGGGAACTCCACTCAATGACCGGGTAGAAGCCGAGGTGTTGGCAAGGGTTCTTGGTCAAGAGGTGGAGTCGATCCCCTGTGGAAGTTTCAAGTCCATGTTGGGTCACCTAGCTATGGCATGTGGTCTTGTTGAATTAATTGGCTGTCTTCCAACGCTCATCCACGGACACCCACCGATGAATCAGAATCTTGTGCAGCCTGATGTGCCTGTGAGGGTGATGGGCTGGAGGGATGAGAAGGCGCGGCGTGGGGCCGTTCTGAAGGTGTCGTTTGGTTTTGGCGGAATGAATACCGCAGTGGTGGTTTCCGGAGAAGATCGAGTGGGATAGAAAGCTCGCGCCGATTCTTGAATTCCTTTGGGCGCTCGGTTGCTGCGTTCAGGATTGGACAAGTGTCACCTCAGGCATTGCTCCGGTGTTGGATGCGGCGAGCGATTTCAGCGGCGACCGTGTCCACGGGTTCGGAGATATCGAAAGTCCAGGCGTTCGGAGGCTCTTCCAACGCTGCGAACTGAGAATCGACAAGACTTGCCGGCATAA
>JBDNCR010000072.1:0-7375 GCA_046719555.1 Verrucomicrobiia bacterium
AGGGTTGGCCCCCGAGTGGTGAGTCATGGGGGGAGGGGTTCGGGTTGGAGGTTGAGCCGGTCTAGGGTGCTGGGGGGAAGGGGAGGTCGAGGATGACGGGGTAGTGGTCACTGGCGATTCCCGGTTGATCTCCGCCAAAGACTCCGCGTCGCCCGGAGGTGCCTTCGGGGAGGGTGCGGGCGCGAGGGATGTCGGGGCCCCAGGCCTCGGAGAGGAAGATGTAATCGAGGGTGCTGCCTTGGAAGGATTCGCCCTCGCGAGGAGGAAAGGTGATGCGTTGATCGGGGGGCACGCCCTCCCAGGTGTGGCGGAAACCCCAAGCCATGAGGGCTCGGAGGGAATGGTCGTCTTTGAATTCGTTGGAGAAGAGGTCGGTGTTCATGTCGCCCAGAACGATGATGCGGTGGGTTCGGGGATCGATGCCGCGGCGAGCCCAGTCGCGTCGGAGTTCGAGCATGGCTGCGAGCCGGTTTTGGTAGTTGCGCTGGCGATCTCCGGCATCGGAGGCGCCGAAATTGCTTTTGGTGTGGCCGTTGTAGAGGGTAAAGGCCAGGCCGCGGATGTCGAAGGAGGCGACAAGCCAGCCGCGGGTGGGGGCGCCGCGAGGCATGGCGCCGAAGTCGATTTCTTCACAAAAGAGCCAGGGGAGACGAGAGAGGAGACCGGTTTCTTGTTGGACGATGCCTTCATCGACCCGCGCGGTGTTTTCCTCGCGATAATGAGAGGAGGCGAGGAACCGGAAGAATCGGTCCATACGGTTGTTGAGGGCGACCAGGGCACCGAGGTTGCGGGTTTCCTGGGTGGCCACGATGTCGGGATCGATTTTCCGGAGGATGGCGGCAACGGCGTCGATTTGTCGTTGGACGTGTTCTTTGGAGTTGGGGCGTTGGCCGGCGGGGAACCATTCGATGTTGTAGGAAACAAGGCGAAGGAACGGGCGTTTGGGTGGGGCCTGGGCATCCCGGACTTCGAAGGTGTGGGCGGGTTCGATCCGCGGGGAGATGGTGAGGGGCGGGTGGTCTTGGGCGCCGAGAAGATGCGGAAGACAAAAGGCGACCAGGACGATGCGCGTGAGGCGGGAGAGCATGGGAGGGGAGCTGCCCGACATGGATTCGAACCATGAATAACGCCTCCAAAGGGCGCTGTGTTACCGTTACACCATCGGGCAATGGAGGTGGAACGGTAGCGTCGGGAGGGATGGGAGGCAAACGTTTTTCGGGAAGGAGCATGGTGAAAATGCAATATCCTTGAAGGGGAGTGGGGAAAGGGGGCATCTTGCACGACCCATGAAACTTTTGGTTGTTGGCGGTGGTGGAAGGGAGCATGCGTTAGGGTGGGCGCTGAGGCGGGATGATCGGGTGGGCCAGGTTTGTTTTGCTCCCGGAAATGGGGGAACGGGAGAGGTGGGCGAGAATCTTAGTTTGGCGGCAACGGATGTGGAGGGGATTGCGGCGTGGTGCAGGAAGAATCGTCCGGAGTTGGTGGTGATTGGTCCCGAGGCACCTCTGTGTCTGGGTTTGGCCGACAGGTTGAGGCAGGAGGGGACGTTGGTGTTCGGGCCGGGGGCTGACGGGGCGAGACTTGAGGGAAGTAAGGCCTTTACCAAGGAGCTGATGGTGGAGGCTGGGGTGCCGACAGCGGCTTGTGAGCGGTTTACAGATTATCGGGCGGCGCTGCGTTACAGTCGGAGCCGGGGTTATCCGCAGGTGATCAAGGCGGATGGGTTGGCGGCTGGGAAAGGGGTGGTGATCGCGGGCAACGGGTGGGAGGGCGCAGCGGCGTTGTATGATATGATGGCCAAGCGGGTGTTTGGGGAGGCGGGTCGGGAGGTTTTGATTGAAGAGTTTTTGGAGGGGGAGGAGGTGTCCGTTCATGCGGTGACGGATGGTCGGAAGGTGGTGGTGTTACCGCCAGCGCAAGATCACAAGCGGATTTACGATGGGGACCGGGGTCCGAATACGGGGGGGATGGGGGCGTATGCGCCCGCGCCGATTTTGGATGGGGCGGGGCTGAAACGGGTGCAGCACGAGATTTTGGAGCCGGTTTTGGCCGCGCTTCAGAGGCGGGGGGTTGAGTATCGCGGGGTGTTGTATGCGGGTTTGATGGTGACGCGGGAGGGGCCGAAGGTTCTGGAGTTTAACGCCCGGTTTGGCGATCCAGAGACTCAGGTGTTGGTGCCTTTGTTGGGGAACCGCCTTTTGGATTTGGTGTTGGGTGCGGCCCGCGGCGATTTAGGCTCGGTGGGATGGCCCGAGGTCGAGGGGGCGGCGATGACGGTGGTGGTGGCGGCAGAGGGGTATCCGGAGTGTCCGGTTTTGGGTGATGAGATCAGGCTGCCGGAGACGGTGGAGGAGAAGGGGATGGTGTTCCATGCGGGAACCAAGCGGGAAGGGGGCCGGGTGGTGACGGCGGGAGGAAGGGTGGCCGCGGCGACGGGCTGGGGCCGAACGTTGGCGGAGGCTCAGGAACGGGCCTATGGGTTGGCAAGGCGCGTGGAGTTCCGAGGGCGGCAGTTTCGTTCGGATATTGGGCAGAGGGCGTTACGTTCGCTGAGATGAAGCTATCACCGACGATGAAACTGTTGCTGGCGACGGTGTTGAGCTTCATCACCGGAGCGGGGCTAGCCTGGTTGGTGACGACGAATTCCGGGAAGCGGGAGTCGGGGTTGAAGGAGCCGCTGGCGGTGGAAGAGGGGTCCAAGGGAGTGACGTTGGAGGTGCGACCGGTGCCGTTGCCCGAGACTCCGCGGTTGGAGCCGGAGGAGTCGGAGATTCCAGAGATTATCGATGCGTTGCGAGGTGCGTTTGCGGGGGCTTCAGAGTTGGTGGGGATGGAATTGACGTCGGAGGTGGTGCGGGGTTTGTTTGGGAAGCCGGAATCTCAGGTTCGGTTATTGGGAGCTCCGGAGCCCGAGGTCGAGGAGACCAAGGCGCAAATCAAGGTGTTGCCCCGACGGGTGATTTATTGGCGGCCGGGCGCGTTGTCGGGAGAGAATTTGGATGGATTTGCGGCGGCTTGGCCGGGGTTGGTCAAGGAGGGTCCTCTGGGGTTGGTGGTTGATTTGCGTCAAGTGTCGGCATCGGCTGGTTTCGAAGGGGCCGCAGATTTGCTGAGTTTTTTTGCGAGCCCGGAATCGACGTTGTTCACGATTCAGGAGTTGAAGACGGCCCAGAAGATTTTTCGGGCGGGCCGCCAGCCGCTGGATCTCCCCCAGGGTTTTCCGGTGGTGGTGTTGGTGCACGGAAGGACGAAGGGTGCTGCCGAGGTGGCAGCGGAATGGCTGGCAATGCGTCGGGGGGCTTTGTTGTTGGGGATGCCCACGGCGGGTCAGGGGTGGCCGTATCGGGAGGTGCTGTTGAAATCAGGGCGGGTCTTGCGGCTGCCGGTGGCGCGGGTGGTATCGCCAACGGGGCAGGAGTTGGCCAAGGGACCGGTTCGTCCCGATGTGGTGGTGGTGGCCGATCCGGTGGAGGAGGCGGCGGCGTTGGCCTTTGCTTCGGCGGGTCGGGTGGATGAGTCTGTGGCGGAGGTGCCGGTGCGCAAGCAGCAGAGTGAGGCTTCGCTGATCCGGGAGGAGAGTCCGGAGTTGGATGAGTTGATTGCGAATCAGGGTAAACCGAAGCCGGTCGGTCCGCCTCCGCCCAAGGATGTTGCGTTGCAACGGGCGATCGATGTGATCGAGGCGATCGCGGCGATGCATGGTCAGGAACGGGCTGGGGTGCCGGGCCGTTCGGACCCCCAATCTTCAACCAGGACAACGACCCCATGAACTACGGATATTTCGATGATGAACGCCGGGAATATGTGATTACTCGACCGGACACGCCTCGGGCTTGGTCCAATTATTTGGGTTCAAGGAAGTATGGGGGAATCATTACCCATTGTGCCGGCGGTTATTCCTTTACCCGATCGCCGGCGGAGGGGCGGATTATCCGGCATCGCTACAATTCGATTCCGGCCGATATGCCCGGTCGGCAGTTTTATCTAAGGGACCAAGCGACGGGGGATTTTTGGACGGCGGCGTGGCAACCGGTGGGAAAGCCGCTGGACCGTTATAAGACCGAGACCCGGTTTGGCCCGGGCTACGCGGTGATCACCTCGGAGTATGAAGGGATTCGGACCGAATCGACCTATTTTGTGCCGCTGGGGGCGACGTTTGAGGTTTGGTGGTTACGGGTGCGAAATGGAGGCGGGACGGTGCGCACGTTGGATGTTTTTTCGTTTTGCGAGTTTACGACGGAGTGGAATTTGGTGAATGACCTGCTGAATTTGCAGTATGCGCAGTATATTGCGCAGGCCGAGTGGCGGTCGGGATTTATTGAGGCGTCATCGTGCGGTCGGCTGCCGGAAGATCCGGACCATTTTGCCAATCGAGATCAGGCGCGGCGTTGGTGGATGACTCAGGTTGGCGGGGAGATGGTGGGATATGACGGGGATCGGGAGAAGTTCCTTGGGGCTTACGGCGGATTTGCCGCGCCCGAGGCGGTGCGGGAGGGGGCGAGTCGGAATAGTTTGGGGAGTTCGGATAATATTTGTGGATCGATTTGCAGCCGGTTGCGTTTGGAGCCGGGACAGTCGGCGGATGTGTTGGTGCTTTTGGGGATCGGTACGGGCGGGGTGGAGGGGCAATCAGCGCTGGGGCAGGTTGGGACAGCGGCCGGAGCCGAGACGGCGTTGGAGCAGGTTAAAGGGTATTGGGGAGGGTTGTTGGATTTGTGTCAGGTGAAGACGCCGGATGCGGAGTTTGACCACATGGCGAATGTGTGGGGGGCGTATAATGCGCTGATGACCTTCGAGTGGTCGCGGTCGTGTTCGTTGGTGTACACCGGCGATCAACGGGATGGATATGGGTTCCGGGATACGGTGCAAGATATGCTGGGGGTAACCCATTTGTTGCCGGAGGAAGTTCGGTCGCGGTTGGTGTTGATGTTGAGTGGCCAGGATGCCACGGGGGGAGCGCAGCCCGAGATCCGACCCTGGTCGCATCAGCCCGGGGCGATGCCGCCAACGCCCGCTTCTCATTACCGGTCGGACGATTGTCTTTGGTTTTTCAATGTGATCCCGCTTTATGTGGCGGAGAGTGGGGATACGGGTTTTTATGATGAGGTGGTGCCGTTTGCGGACCAGGGTGAGGCGACCGTGCTCGGGCATTTGCGGCGGGCACTGGAGTTCAATTTGGAGCGAACCGGGGCCAATGGGTTGCCTTGCGGTTTATTGGCTGACTGGAATGATTGTCTGAAGCTGGGCTATCGGGGGGAGTCGGTGTTTGTGGCGTTTCAACTTCGGTTGGGTTTGAGAACGTATGCGGAAGTGGCGGGGGAGTTGGGGAAAGCGGAAGAGGCGGCGTGGGCGAGGGGTGAGTTGGAGAAGTTGGACCGCGCGATTCGAAAGGTTTGCTGGGATGGGGACTGGTTTATTTGGGCGATTGCCGAGGATGGGACGGTTTTTGGGTCGAAGAATTATCCGGAGGGGCAGATTTACTTGAACACGCAGTGTTGGGCCGTTTTGTCCGGGGCAGCCTCGGAGGAGCAGACGGAGACGGCTCTGAACGCGGTGAGGGATCGCTTAGCGACGGAGTTTGGGGTGGCGATGTGTGATCCGCCGTTTGAAAAGACTCCGGTGAAGGTCATGAGGGCGGTTTTGTTCAATCCGGGGAATAAGGAGAATGGTGGGATTTTCTCCCACACACAAAGTTGGGCGGTTTTGGCGGAAATCGCCCGAGGGGACGGTAACCAGGCGTATGCGTATTATCGGGCCTTCATGCCAGCGGCACAGAATGAGATGGCGGAGCGGCGGGAGATTGAGCCGTATGTTCATTGCCAAAGCACGCATTCGAAAGCGTCGCCCAAGTTTGGGACGTCACGGGTGCCATGGCTTTCGGGAACGGCGTCGTGGAGTCATTACACGGCGTTGAACGGGATTTTGGGAATGAAACCGGAGCCGGATGGATTTCGGATTGAGCCGTGTATTCCGACGGCTTGGCCGGGGTTTGAGGCGGTGCGGATGTTTCGGGGGAAGCGACTTCGGATTTCGGTGCGGAATCCGAACGGCCGGAGCACCGGGGTGAGTTGGTTGCTGGTGAACGGAAAGCGGGTGGAGGGGAATGTGGCTCCGTTGGAGTGGTTGGGGCAGGAGAATGAGATTGTGGCGATGATGGGTGAGGTGCCGATGAATCGGCGCGGGGTGGTTGAGGCGGGTTAAGGGGGAGCTATTGCCATGCAGAAGTTTGTTTTGCCCGGAACCGATCTCCATGTCTCGGCTTTGTGTTTAGGGACGGCGGAGATCGGAGTGAAGACGACGGAGGAGGAGACGTTCCGGCTCCTGGATCGTTGGTTGGAGCTGGGCGGAAATTTTGTGGATACGGCGCGGATTTATTCGGACTGGATTCCAGGGGAAACGGGGCGGAGCGAGAGGATTTTAGGGGATTGGTTGATGGCAAGGCGGAATCGGGATCGGGTGGTGTTGGCGACGAAGGGGGGGCATCCGCCGCTGCGGGATTTGTCGGTGGGACGATGCGGGCGAGAGGATTTGGAGAGGGATTTGGAAGCGAGCTTGCGGGCGCTGCGGACGGATTGGGTGGATTTGTATTGGCTGCATCGGGATGATCCGGGACGGTCGGTGGAGGAGATCATGGAGGGGGTGCACGGTTTGGTGACGAGCGGCCGGATCCGGTATGTGGGCGCGTCGAATTGGAAGGCGGAGCGGATTCGGGCGGCCAACCGTTATGCGGTGAAAGCGGGGTTGACTCCCTTTTGTGCCACGCAGCAGCTTTGGAATCTCGGGAGCCGATGGATGAAACCGCATCCGGAGGCGTGGCGTTTGGAGACTTTTGACGTGGAGCAGGAACGTTTGCACATGGAGTTGCCGTTGACCGCGATTCCTTACAATAGCCAGGCGGGAGGTTTTTTTAGTAAGTTGTTGGAAGGGGACGACCAGGCGCGGGCGCGGGCGATGGCGAGCCAATTCTGGACGCCGAAGAATGTGGGGCTGGCCGAGGTGGTGCGGGCGATTGCGACCCGTCGGCAGGCGCCGGTAGGAGCTCTGGTGTTGAGTTACCTGTTTGCTTTTCCATTTCCGGTGGTGCCGATTGTGGGACCGCACCGGACGGACCAGTTGGAGGAGGCGGTTTACGGGAGTGTGTATACGATGTTGCCTGAGGATTGGGAGCAGCTTCGGGTGGCTTTGAGTCTGGGGGATCCAGGGGAGCAGGATTAAGCGGAGCGGGGACTAAACCGGGGGGATGGAGAGAGGGATGGTTCGGGTTATTGGAAGGTGAGCGGGCGGAGTGGTTGCGTGACGGCGGGAATAGGCGATGGTGGGGGGATGAGTAAGACCTTGCCGCCCGGGGTTGCCCCGGATGAGATGATTTTAAGTA
>JBDNCR010000073.1:0-7290 GCA_046719555.1 Verrucomicrobiia bacterium
TTACGCCTCCTCCGGTGGTGCCAACCCCAACCGCTCCACCGAAGACTGGGCCATCAATGTTCGCCTTTTCCAAAACGTCTATTCTGGCCAAGCCGTCCGCAACCGCGTCGCCATCTCCAAACTCCTCGAACAAGTCCGCCTCCTCGAATACCAGGCCCTCGTGGATCGGATCGTCATGGACGTCCGCATCGTCTTCGACGAAATCCTCGCCGCTCGCACCGCGGTCGAAGTCCGGCGCCAGGCCATCGAACTGCTTCGTGAAGAGGTCAAAAATCAAAAAGCCCGCTTTGATGCCGGCACCGTCGGCGAACTCAACGTCGTCCGGGCTGAAGTTAGCCTCGCCAACGAATTCCCCGCCCTCGAAGAAGCGGAAAACCGGCTCAAGGATGGCAAAATCCGCCTGAGCCAACTCCTCGGCCTTCCCTACCTCCTTGACCGTGACAACGTCCCCTTCGATATCCAAGGCCAACTCACCTACCGCAAAATCGACTTCAACCTCGAAGATTGCCTGGCCAAAGCCGAAGCCTTCCGACCCGAAATCAAAGCCCGCGACCTCGAAATCCAAGTCGCCGAAAAACAAATCATCGTCGAACGCTCCAACGCCCTCCCTCGTGTTGACGTCTTTTTCGGTTACGACCTCTTCAACGAAACCAACACCGCCCTCGACCGCGACACCGTCGGTGGCTACATCACCGGCGTTCAAGGCACCTGGAACATCTTCGACGGCTTCGCCACCCGCGGCCGCGTGGACCAAGCCCGCGCCCGCGCCGGCTCCGCCCGAGCAGCCCGCGAAGCCACCCGGAACAACGTCTTTGCCGAAGTCCGCACCGCTTTCCTTCAACTCCAGCAAGCCGATGCAACCGTGGCCTCCCAGGCCCGGAATACCGTCCTCGCCCGTGAATCCTTCGTCCTAGCTCAGGCCAGCTTCGACGCCGGACTCTCCTCCCAGCTCGACATCCTTCAGGCCCGCAACGACCTCACCCGCTCCCAGCTCGCTGAGCTCAATGCGCGCCTCCTCCACCGCGCCGCCACCGCCCGGCTGGAACGATCCATTTCCTCCCAAGTCCGCGTCATCAACGAATCGGCACCGCCGCCCGTCCCCATCCGCAAAACCGGAACCCGCGCCCCAGAAACTTCCTCCCACTCCGCCACCACCATGCCCCAAGACCTCGAACGCATCCTCGACCAACCCGTCTCCGCGCCCACCCCTCCAGCCCCACCACCGAAGCCGGCCCTGGCCCTTCCCCAACCACCAACCTCCTCCGGGCCCCTCACCGCCGGACCCTGACCCCATGAAATCCGGCTTTCTCCTCCTTCTCCTTCTGGCCCTGCCCGTCTGCGCCGCCACCACCGTCGATTCCATTGCCGTCGCCAATCGCGTCGCCCGCGACATGGACACCCGGGCCGGCCTGAAAGGATCCGATCTTGGCCTCGATGAACTCTACCGTCTGGTTCTCGACAACAATCCCGCCATTCAAACAGCCCGCCACGGCTTGGAACAGGCCTCCGGCCAAAAACTCGTCTTCCGCTCCGCCGCCCTCCCCCGCGCCACCCTCGGCCTGCCCGCCGGTCACCTGGGTCCCAAGGGCGACTCCGAAAGCCGGACCTTCATCCTCCTTACCGGCCAATTCAGCCAGCCTCTCTTTGATGTCAGCGTCCCCCCCAACTGGCGCCTCGGAGACCTCGCCCTCCCCGCTGCCCAACAAAACCTCAACCTCACCCTCTCCTCCCAGCTCCATGCCGCCCGTCAGGCCTACCTTCGCGCCCTCCACGCCCGCGCCCTCCTCGGAATTCTCGACGAAATCAATGGAGCCCTCGAACGAAATCAGCAATTCGAACAAAAGCGGGTCGACGCCGGGCTGGGAGCCCGTTCGGATCTCATCCGGGCCGAAGTTCAGAAACTCAATCGGCGCCCCGAACGTGACGCCTTCCTCAATGAATATCAGCGGCAAATCGTCACCCTGGCCAACCTCGCCGGCTCCGATCTCAGCCCCTCTGCCCCCCTTCCCTTTCGCCCGCTTGGCCACCTGGCCTACCGGCCCCTCACCCTCAACCTCACCCAACTCAACGAGGAAGCCCAGGCCGCCCGTCCTGACGTCGCCCTCCTCGAACTCCTCCTCCGCCAAAATGCGGAACAACTCCGCCTCGCTGGAGCCGGCTACTATCCCACCATCCGACTAATTGCCAACGGTCAGGCCGTCCCCGGCGGAGCCTTTACCGACCGGCAATCCAACACCATCCGCTCCGGAGACGATGTCGAGAACACCGAGATCCTCTTCGGACCCTCCCTCACCTGGCAAATCTACGACGGCGGAGCCACCGACGGCCGAAAAGAATCAGCCGCCGCTCGCCGCGACCTTGCCGCCCTTCGCCTCCAGGAACTTCGCGATAACATCCCCCGCGCCCTGGCCACGGTCTCCCGGCGCCTTCGCAGTTCAGAAGAAAAAATCCGTGTCCTCGGCTCCAATGTCGCCCTGGCTGAACGGACCTTGGCCATCACCGAAAAGTCCCTCGAAGCCGGACAAGCCGGTCAGCTCGATATCCTCGAAGCCCAACGTTCCCTCTTTGACACCAAAGCAGGCTTGCTCAATGCTTTGTTGGAACACGCCTTGTCCCTGGCCGAGATCGATCTGATCACGGGACGTTACCTTCATTTCAACCATGCTCACCAGCCCGCCCCCAACCGCTAACGCTCTGCCCCGGCCTAAGAACGGATTGCCCCTCAAACAAATCGGTTGGCTCCTCACCGGGATCGCCCTCCTCGCCGCCGCCACCACCGCCATCTATTACTTCAACCGCCCCACCGCCGAAGTCTCCCGCGTCCTTCAAGGTCGCGCCGTCGCCGCCGTCTACGGAACCGTTAAGGTCGAGTGGTTCTTCGTTCAACCGGTCCGCGCCCAGAACAGCGGCTTCATCCAGCTTGCCGACGGCATCTACAGCGGCATCTCCTCCGTCGGCATCCTCGTCAAGAAAGACCAAGAACTCGCCTCCATCGTTGACGAAGCAACCTCCCGCGCCATTCAAGGCCTCCGCATCGACCTCCAAGCCGCCACCGAACGGCAACGCATCGGCCCGCCCTCCGCCAACCTCCTCAAAACCGCCGAGGACAACCTCAAGCGCCTCGAAGCCCTCCAAGCACAAACCCAAAACGTTCCCCGCGCCCAAATTGAACAACTCCGGAACGAAGTCGCCCGCCTCACCGACCAGGTCCGCACCGAAACCATCGAAATGGCCCGCGTCGTTGACAACCTCACCACCAACCTTCGGAGCCTCCAGGAAAAACTCGGCCGCTCCACCATCAAATCACCCATCGACGGCGTCCTCACCGCCGTCAATGTCATCGACGGCGAACTGGTCTTTGAAAACAACGTCGTCTTTAACGTCGCGGTCAACCAAACCTACATCAACGGCCAGGTCAACGAAGAGGACGTCGGTGCCCTTCGCACCGGCATGAAAGCCACCGTCAAACTCTACTCCTATCCCGCCGAAGAGTTCATCGCCACCCTCACCTCCATCCTCCCCACCGGCGACGCCTCCACCCAACGTTACACCGTTATCCTCAACTTCGATGACCCTCCTCCCAACCTCATGGCCGGCATGACCGGAGAAATGAACATCATCCTCGGCGAACGGGATAACGCTCTCCTCATCCCCACCCGCGCCCTCGTTCCCGGCCCCGCCGGCGGAGGAGACGTCGTCTTCGTGGTCCACAACGACGTCGTTTCGATGCGGGCGGTGCAGATCGGATTCCGCAGCCTGGAACGTGTCGAAATCCTCTCCGGCCTGGAAAAAGGTGACCTCGTCATCGTTGCCGACCAAGACCTCTTCCGCGTCGGCCAGCGGGTCCGGGCCGTCGAAGTGACCGGCCCTGGCACCGCCCCATGATCCCGCCCACCCTTTACATCGCCACTCGATTCATCATCAGCCGCAAACGCTCCCTCCTCCTCAGCATGTTGGGCGTGGTGTGCGGCGTCGGCTTCTTCATCTGCACCCAGGCCCAAACCCAAGGCTTTGAAAAATACTTCATCCAATCGGTCTTGGGCACCTCTGGAGCCATTGTCATCTCCGACCGCTTCCAACCGCGCTACACCCAATTCTCCGCCACCGGCTCGGCCGACATGGTGGCCTCCTCCGGCCAACAATCCCGCAAATACTACGAAGGCATCACCGACCCCTACCGCATCATGCGCGTCGCCCGTTCCTTCTCCAACGTCCTCGGTGCCGCTCCCATCATCCGTGGTTCCGTCTCCATCGCCTCCTCCTTTCAAAGTGAAGTCCTCCGCATCGAAGGCATCGATATGCGCTACCATCTCGGCGCCACCGCCCTGCGCGAACAGATCATCTCCGGCACCATCGATGGCTTCGGCGCCCAACCTTCAGCCATCATCCTCGGCTGGATGCTGGCCGACAAACTCCAAGTCCGCGTCGGCGATAACGTCACCGTCACCGCCCCCACCGGCACCCGCACCTTCAAAGTCGTCGCCCTCTCCCGATCCGGCATCAACATCATCGATGAAACCCGCGGCTACATCAACCTCTCCGTCGCCCAAAGCCTCCTCGGAAAACCCTCCGCAGCCTCCGTCATCACCCTTCGCCTGCGCGACCCCGAACGTGCCCCTGAACTCGCCGCCCACCTCGAACGCCTCTTCTCCCACCGCGCCCGCTCCTGGCAGGAAAGGGAACGCGGCAACCTCGCCCTATTCTCCACCCTCAAAATCTCCGCGGGAATCACCGTGTCTCTCATCATCCTGCTTGCCGGCTTCGGCATCTTCAACGTCTTGACCCTCACCGTCCTCGAAAAACTACGGGAAATCGCGATCCTCCGTTCCATGGGCTATCGGCGTTGGGACATCTCCGCCATTTTCCTCTGGCAGGGGCTGATCATCGCCTCCCTCGGCTCCCTCCTCGGCTGCGGCCTGGGCGCCCTCCTGACCCTCCTCGTCTCGCTCATCCCCATCAACCTCCGAGGCGTGATCTTTGCCACCCATTTCGTCGTCGACTGGAACCTTCATCACTACCTCTACGGCTCGGCCATCGCCTTCGTCGCCGTCTTGATCGCCACCTTTTTCCCCGCCCAACGCGCCGCCTCCGTTCCCCCCGTCGATATTCTCCGAGGCTCCGGCCAATGACTCCTCCCCTCCCTCCCCCCTGCCTCATTTGCGAAAACCTCGAACGCTACCTCGGCCAAGAAGAATCCCGCGTTCATGTCCTCCGGGGTGTCTCCCTCACCCTTGAGCCTGGACTCGTCCATGCCGTCGTCGGCCCCTCCGGCTGCGGCAAATCGACCCTCCTCTACCTCCTCGGTCTCCTTGACCATCCCGACGCCGGGTCCATCATCATTGATGGTGTCCCGGTCGCCTCCCTCTCCGATGAAGATCTTTCCGCAACCCGCAACGAACGCCTCGGCTTCATCTTCCAGTTCCATTTCCTCCTCCAAGACTTCACCGCCGCGGAAAACGTCATCATTCCCATGCGCCGACTCGGCCAGGCTCGCCTTGACCACATGTTCCAACGCGCTGCCTTCCTCCTCGATGCCGTCGGCCTCGGCTCCAAAGTTCATCGCCCCTCCCGGCACCTCTCCGGCGGAGAACAACAACGCGTGGCCATCGCCCGTGCTCTGGCCAATGACCCCCGCGTCATCCTCGCCGACGAACCCACCGGAAACCTCGACACCCTGAACTCCGAACGGATCTTCAACCTCCTCACCAACCTCGTCCGTGAGAACCAAAAAGCACTCCTCCTCGTTACGCACAACCCGGACATCGCCGAGCGATGCGACTGGGTTCACGAGATGAAAGATGGTCTCATCATCCAGTCCCGCCCCGGCCACCACGCTCCTTCCCTCTCCTGAACCCTCCCCTCTATGGTCGCCTCCCGCCCACCAATCCTCCGATTCAAACGAATTCTCAACGCCCTGCAACGTCAGGTCCGGCCCACCCGACGTCAACTGGCCCAAGAATGCAACGTCACCATCAAAACCATCCAGCGCGATATCGACTTCCTCCGCGACCAACTCAACGTCCCCATTGAATTCAACATGTCCTTGGGCGGCTATACCCTTCGTCGTCCCATCAACCCCGGACAACTCATCGAGTTGTCCCAAAGCGAACTCGCCTCCATCTTCCTCGCCGAACGCGCCATTGATGCCCACCGCGGCAGCTCCCTGGAAGCGCCACTCCGCCTTGCCTTCGAAAAACTCGCCCTTGCCCTCGATGGTCATGTTTCCATTCCCCTCTCCGAACTCGGCCATGAAATCTCTCTCCGCCCGTTTCAACCCTCCACCGTCAACCTCAAGATCTTCCAAACCCTCGCCGCCGGTATCCAACAAAAGCGGACCCTCGAGATTGAACACACCAAACTTGGGGAAAAACATTCAAAAACCCGGAAAGTCGAACCCTTCCACCTCGCCTCAGTCGGGGGAGCTTGGTACCTCATCGGCCATGACCTCCGCTCCGGGGAAATCAGAACCTTCCACCTCGCTCGGATCCGGAAAGCTTCGCTCTTGGCCATTCCCTTCGACCGCCCAAGTTCGTTCTCCGCCGACAAATACCTCTCCGGGGCCCTCGGCATCTTCCGGGGGAAAGGCCAATTTACCATTGTCCTCCGCTTCGACGCCTGGGCAGCCCAACTCATCCGTGAACGCACCATCCATCCCAGTCAACGCCTGCAAAACCTGACCGATGGGGGGCTTGAACTCCGACTCAACCTCTCCTCCCTCGAAGAAATCGAATCCTGGGTCCTCTCCTGGGGCGGTCACGTTAAAGTCATCAGCCCGAAAGACCTGATCCGCCGGGTTCGGGCCAGTGCCTCGGCCCTGGTGGCCAATCATTCCCCTACCTAACCTCCCCCAGGCCAGGGCCCGATCCCATTGCACTTCTTCGAACCTGTCCCAAGGGTTGCCCGTTGGAAAATGTGAAAACTTGTTCCGTAGCCCGTTTATCACCCCTTCGCCACACGTTCGTCACAATCCACCTCGACTCTCGGCCCGTCTCGATGCCCGTTCACACGGTTGTGATCGGTCTTTGGAGACAAAGCACATCCTAAAGGAGGATAACTTTAATGAAAAAATCGATTCTGAGTCTCGGCCTGGCGCTCTCCATGACCGCCGGGACCTGGACCGCGACCGCTCAAGATAGCGGCGCTCTCGTCGACGCCCTCGTCCGGAAAGGGGTCTTGTCTAGTCAAGAAGGTGAAGAAATTCGTGCCGACTTGCTCGCCGAAAACGCCCTCACCCCCGGGGGTAAGTTGAACATCTCTTCTCACGTTCGCCAACTGCGCCTTTACGGTGAT
>JBDNCR010000074.1:0-7286 GCA_046719555.1 Verrucomicrobiia bacterium
AGCCCCATTGGCACCTTGATGCCGGTGCCGTGGTCAACGGTTCGCCACTTGCCGCTGGTGAAGAATACGATCCCGGCGATCTGATCGCTCGCACCACCGCTACCCGCTCCTCACCTTCCGGACTAAGCTCCATCATCGGCGTTGCGGACGGCTCCACCATCTATGCCATGGGTTCATCCGCTTTCCAACCCAACTTGGGCTTCAGCGCGGAAGAACTCAACGCAGTCGACTGGTTGGGAGACATTACGGTATCCCTAACGAGCTGGACCATACCCTCCGGGGCCGACTTTGCCCTTTATACCACCAACCTCGCTGGAACGACCGTCGTGGATCGGATTTTTTCGACCTTCGCTCCCACCGCGACTGATTTTTCCAACAGCTTTGCGATTACTCCAGGCGATCACCTTCATTTCCAATGGGGTTTTACCACTCCCGGCACCTACTCCTTCACCTTCCAGTGGTCCGGGACCCATGTCTCGGACGGCCTCATCACCACCTCGGACACCTTTACCGTCGAAGTCATTCCTGAGCCGTCCACCTACGCACTCATTCTCATGGGAATTGCCGTTTTGCTTTGGTTCCGTCGCCGGTCAGTTGCGGCGCTCTGACCGTTCTGACCCCCTCCCGCGTGACCACTCCGTCCTATCCTCGCGGGCTCGGTGCAGGCGGCGGGTTCACTCTGATCGAAGTTCTCGTCGTCCTGGCGGTCCTTGCTGTTCTCGTTGCGCTGGTCATTCCGGTGACCGGTTCGGTTCATGTTTCCCTTAACCGTGCCAGCTGCGCCAGCAATCAACGGCAGATTGGTCTTGCCCTCTTCACTTACGCCAACGACCACCACGGTTACCTACCACCCACCACTCACACCACGGGACGTCGTCGAATTGACGAGAGCTGGATTTATGAACTCGCGCCCTACCTCGGCCACATCGACAAAGTCCGCATCTGCCCGGCTGAACCTCCCGACCGCCAAGCAGCTCTGCTTCGGGTCAAAGGCACAAGCTACCTCCTGAACGACCTCGTCTTCGACGACCCTGAATTCAACCAGTTGTCTCGCCTGACCGATCCCGCCAACACCCTACTCCTCGCCATTCTTTCAGAAAATCGCGCCCCCAGTGGCACCCGTGACCACATTCACGGTGGGGAATGGACCTCCTTTGTCCGCGCCCTCAACGACATCGAACCCGATCGCCACCGCTGGGGCGACCGCGCCCCCGACCGCATGAGCGGCTCGGCCAACTACCTCTACGCCGACGGCTCGGTTCGCAACATCGCCGCCCGAGACTTTGCCGATTTCTTCACCCGCGGCATCAACCCCGCTCGTCCGCCCCAACCCGAATCCTAACGCGAGGCCCGGGCAAGCGACTCATCCGAGACCACCAGCGTCATCACCTTTTCCTCAGACTGGTCGTAATAAATCTGCGCTACCGCCTTACCGTCCTCCCGCAAAAGCAACGAGTAAGTTCCCAATTCTCCCTTCAACTTTGCCGGTTCCTCGGCCTCCGTGACCTTCCCGTCCCGATCCAAAGGCAACCACAACTTGCCGCCGCTATTCGCCCGCAAAATAGCATCGAACAACTCCGGGCTGATCGGCACCTTCACCACCTTATCCGGATCCTCGGGATCTGCGGTTGCTGCCCCGTAAATTTCCCGCACCGACAATCCATTTCGAAAGTAAACCAAAATGGATAGTCCTTCATTTCGATAGGCCACCACCCGCATTCCGCCCTCGGAAGCCTGGGGTTTCCCTGTCCCATGCTTTTGGTTGAGAATGTTCTCATCGTCCCCCAACCTCGCGTGGCTTGGAACAGCCAACACCCCCACCCATAGCCCAATCACTACTCGGAACCACATGCGCTTCATCAACCGGTAACACTGGCTTCCCCTCGACAAACTGCAACGCTGAACCCGCCGCTCTCTCCACGTGATCCGACACGAACTTGTCGTCGCCCGTTGCTGCGAACCCCTGGATTGGCTCCGTCGAGTTCCCGACTCCTGGCGCATCACCATCTACAACAAAGGCACTCCCCTCCCCATTCCATCCATTCCTTTGCCTAACATCGGTCGTGAAGCCCACACCTATCTTCACCACCTGGTGAGTCGGCGGCATAACCTGGCCCTGCAGACCGTGTTCGTCCAGGGTCACCCCTTCGACCATGCCCCTGACCTGCACGCCAAGCTCAGGGCCTGGACCGTGGGCTCCCTCCCCATCCTCCCCTTCCAATGGCTAGGCTTCCTCATCGACCAAGACGATCCCGAGGGACGTCGTCTTTTCCTCCCTTGGAGTAAAAATCCCCAACGCCTCACCCTCCCCACCGGCCATCTCTACCGCGAACTCCTCGGCCGTCCGGCCCCCGACCACTTTACCTTCGTGGGGGGCGCTCAATTCTCCTTGAGCGCGTCCCTTGCTCTCCAGCGGCCGGCCTCCTTTTACGAACATGCCCTCCGCCTCGCCTCCACGGAGCCCCTTGCTGCTCACGCCTTCGAACGTTTCTGGGATCACCTGTTCGGCACCCAAGGCATCCCGCTGGAGCACCGCGCCGGTCCTTTCCCAGTTTACCTCAAACCGATCCGTAAACTTCAGAATCACCATCCCTAACCGGCCCTTGAATTCCGATAGCGCGAACCCCGAACCTGGTGTTCAATCCTGCCATGCCGCTCCCGGAATTACCTCCGTGTTCCTTCACTCCTGAACCCTACTCCGGCCCGTCCAAAGATCAGGTCCTTGCCTCTCGTCAGGCTCACCTGAACCCCGCCATTTTTCATTACTACTCCGAGCCCCTGATGATCGTTCAGGGCCACATGCAATACCTTTTCGATGAAACTGGCCGACGTTACCTCGACGCCTTCGGGGGCATCGTCACCGTCAGCGCCGGTCATTGCCATCCCCGAATTGTCGCCGCCCTCAACCGCCAGGTCGCGACCCTCCAACACACCACCACCATCTATCTCCACCCGGAAATCTCCCTCTACGCCGCCGAACTCGCCGCCAAACTCCCCGGCAACCTCAAGGTCTGCTACTTCGTCAACTCCGGCTCGGAAGCCAACGACCTCGCCCTCCTCATGGCTCGCCTCTACACCGGCAACTTCGACATCATTGCCCTCCGCAATTGCTACCACGGGGGCAGCCAATCCACCATGGGCCTAACCTCCCACCACACCTGGAAATTCAACCTCCCTCACGGTTTTGGCATTCACCACGCCATCCATCCCGACACCTACCGCGGACCATGGACCGGACCCGACGCCGCCGCCCGCTACGCCGAGGAAATCTCCAACCTCATCCGCTTCGCCACACCGGGCAAAATTGCCGCTTTCTTTGCCGAATCCATTCAGGGCGTCGGCGGTGCGGTGGTCTTCCCTGATGGCTATCTCCGCGACGTCTATCCTCGGGTTCGGGCTGCGGGCGGACTCTGCGTGGCGGATGAAGTCCAAACCGGCTTCGGACGCACCGGCACCCACTACTGGGGCTTTGAAACCCAGGGCGTGATCCCCGACATCGTCACCATGGCCAAAGGCATCGGAAACGGATTTCCCCTTGCCGCTGTCGTCACCACGCCGGAGATCGCTCGGACCCTTGCCGACCGCATCCACTTCAACACCTTTGGCGGCAACCCCATGGCCGCGGCCCAAGGTCGTGCCGTCCTTCGCGTGATCGAAGAAGACCAACTTCAGGCCAACGCCCTGGCCCGAGGCCAACAAATCAGGGCCGGCCTCCAGGCCCTGGCTGAAAAGCACCCCCTCATCGGAGACGTCCGGGGCCTTGGCCTCATGATCGGCGTCGAACTGGTTGAAAACCGCTCCACCAAAGCCCCGGCCAAAGCCGCTTGCCTCCGCGTCTTCGAACGCTGCCGCCACCTCGGGCTCCTCATCGGCAAAGGCGGCCTGGACGGCAACGTCCTCCGAATCAAACCCCCCATGTGCCTCTCCAGTGCCGATGCTGATTTTCTTCTCGCCGTCCTTGACCAGGCCCTCACCGAATGCGAATGACTTCGTCCGTTCCCGACCGCCGTTCCCCTTGTCCGGTTGCTTGCACCCTCGACCTGATCGGTGATCGCTGGACCCTCCTCATTGTTCGTGATCTGCTCTTTGGCTACCGCCATTTCCACGACTTCATGAACAGCCCTGAAGGCATCGCTTCGAACATCCTCACCGACCGCCTTGCCCGCCTCCAGACCCTCGGACTCGTTCAAAAGCAAAACGATCCCACCGACCGACGCCGCATCACCTACACCCTGACCCCTTTGGGTCAGTCGCTTCGCCCCATCCTACGGACCATGGCCGACTGGGGACTCCATCACCTACCCGGAACCCGCGAAGCCCGATCCGCCCCCACCACCCACCCTCAATCCTAAACCAGGCCCCCAACCCAGCCCATCTTGGTTTCCATCAACCTACCGACCCGCTTCACCCTCAACCGACAGTAAACGCCCATAGCCCTCCCGAAAGGTCCGCCACCGGGGTCTCCAGCCTGCCGAAGCAATCCGCGCATTCGACACCCGTTTGTTCGTCCGGCCCCGCTTACCCGGCCCGGCCTCCCTCCCCACCTGCGGCAGCGGCAACCCTGTCACTCCGCACAGCCATCGGTAGAGATCCCCCAACCTCACTGGCTCATCATCCACCACATTAAAAACCTCGCCGCTCCGCCCCTGTTCCAAAGCCCACACCACCGCTCCCGCCGCATCATCCCGATGAACCTGATTCACCCACCGCCCTCCCTCCTCGGAAACCACCGCCGTTCCTTCTCGCAAGCGCCGATAATAAACCAGCCTCCCTGGTCCATAAATTCCTCCCAAGCGCAAAACAACCCCACCCTGCCCCAGCACCGCCCGTTCTGCTCCGACCAACACCCGGCTCGTTGCCGCCTCTGGAACCGTCTCTGACTCCTCATTCACCCACGATCCATCCCGCTGCCCATAGACCGACGTCGACGAAGTATAAACAAACGGTCGCCCTTCCGCTGCCTCCAGCCCGAACCCCAAGGCTCGGCCATGGATCCTTTGATACTTCTCCTCATCCCCACCCGAGGTGGACGCGGTGAACACCACGGCATCCCAACCTCGTTTCATCCCCTGCCAGGACCGCGCCTCGGTCGCATCCCCAATCACCACTTCGGCCCCCGCCTCGACCACCCCACGCGCTCCGTCCTCAGAACTCACCCAGCCCACCACCTGATGACCGCGGTCAGCGAGCTCGGCCGCCACCTGCTGGCCGACGTAGCCGCAACCCACAATCAGAATCCTCACCCGACCCTGCTCGGACCCGTCACGTCCGCTCGTCCTCGCCCTGACCCATCAAATACAACCCCGCCAAACCCAGCACCAGACCAACCGCCATGATCGGAATAAACACCCAGTTCACCCGATCCAACTGCGGCAATCCCGAAAGAATAGCAAACGGCATCACCAATCCCGCACCATTCAACGCCAGAATCCCGCCAACGATCTCTTTCTTTGTCATAAATTTTCCCTTGCTCAGGCCGCAATGCCCATCATAGCTGCCACCGCATCCATCCGTTCGGCCAGCCGAAAATCCAACTCCGTCAACCCTCCCGCATCGTGCGTGCTCAACCGCACATCCACCGACGCCCACACATTGGTCCATTCCGGATGATGATTCAACTTCTCTGCCTCCAACGCGCACGCCGTCATGAACGCAAAAGCCTCAATGAAATTACGGAATCGATAACTCCGCCGAATGGCCAAACCCTCCCGACTCCAACCCGGCCGCCCTGCCAGCTGAATCGCCACCTCTGTTTCCGGCAACACCTGAGCCATCTCTTTACCGTGGTCTCAAATCGCCCATTTCTCAATCCAAAAACAAACCACCCCCAACCCCTCGCCGAGCTCCCATTCTCGGTTGCCTTCCCGTCGCCACCCCCTATTTTCTTGCCATGCCTGCCCCCACTTGGACCGTCGAGTTTCAGACCCTTTACGACCACGCCGTCACCCTTTACCGCAACGGTCAACGTGGTGCGGATTCCTTCTTTTCCCCGGAACAAACCGCCTTTCTCGCCTCCATCGGCGCGATCCCGCAGGAACTTTACGACTTTGCCGAAGACCTCGTCCGCTATGGAGAACCCGACTTTGGCACCGCCCTGCTCATCACCGCGGCCCGACGCGACTACTTTCTCTATCAACTCCACCGAACCACCCCAGGCCCTCGCCTCTCCATGGACGACTACCCGGCCAAAGAGGCCACCTTCCGGGGCATCCCTTGGCTCCCTCGCATCGCCCTCAAAGCCCAAACCCGCCTCCAAGGCACCATGCCCCTTGACATGATGTATGGCTGCGGAGGCGACCGCGCTTTCTTTAACCAACACAATGTTCACGCTGCCGACTTCCTCCGGATCGTCTGGGCCGCAGAAGGTGACCTCGACAAAATCTTGGCCAAACTGCCCTCCACCTGAACCCTAACCTCCCATGCGCGAAATCAACCCCGAAGACTTCGCCTACGCCGTGGAAAACACCCGGATCGTCCTCCCTCCCGAACGTCGGCTCTCCACCTTCGGCACCTCCATCCTTCACTACCACCTCATCACCGAAGACATGGACACCGTCAACCTCTCGCGGGTCCGTGAAGGTTCCATCCTTGCCGAAAAACCCCAGATCATCTCCCCCGACCTCGTCGCCAAAATTGCCCTTGAAGGCTTCGGCGAACAAGGCCACCGCTTCGCTGATTTTCTCAATCGCCACGCTCACCTATTCGCCGGGCTCAAATATGGATTTCGGATGAAAAAATCCGAAATCCGTTGTTACGACGTTCACGATTCCATCGAACACGTCGTCGGACGGGTCTGTCACGATGTTCGGGACAAAAACGATCCTCTGGCCGCTGTGCTCACCGGAGTCGATGACGGCTGGGAAGTTTGCCTGCTCAAATTCATGTTCGACATGGTCAACGCCTCGGCTCGGGGCAACCTCGACGACCTTCGCGACAAAGGCCTCCTTTGAAACTGCCTCACCTCGCCCTCCTCCTCCTCTGCCTCGCCACCCCTGCCCTTGCCCAAGACGCAGAGTCGCTCACTCCCTCCGAGCCCGCGGAGATCCCCACCACCCCCGCCGAACCCGCCGCCACCGAGCCCAAGCCCCCGCCGAACCCGCCGCCAGCCTCCGAAACTCCTTCTCCAGATCAACCCTCCTCCGAAGCCGTCCAAGCCGCCACCCCCGAACAGGTCGAAACCTTCCTCGCTGAAATCTACAACCCGATCCGCAACTACTCCCTTCCGTGGCTCACCGACCACGTTCGCCAAGGCCGGACCCTTCTGCGCGCCTTCCCCGATCGGGCGG
>JBDNCR010000075.1:0-7238 GCA_046719555.1 Verrucomicrobiia bacterium
ACCTGCCATCCGCATCGCTCACAACTTTCCTCCAGGACCTTCAAAAACATCCGACGATCCTCATCATCTTTGAAAATTCCCACGACTCGTCACTGACACCATCCATTCAACAGTTTGCTAGGGAATAAGCAGACTTCTTTTTCTCTCCTGTTCTACTTTGGCCCGATGTTCGCGCATCCTTTCCTGAAATCTCTCGGGAAGTGAAAAAGGTGCGGGAGCACCCAGATATTGGTATCGCCGACGAAACTTTCCGTCCTCAAACTGAAGCGGAAGGCCGTTGTCTTTACGAATCCAGGCCTTAAAATTTGACGAGCCCTCTTCACCAGCCTTGGTTTCGTGAATCACGCATTCGACACCGTTGAGTTTTTCCAATCCTACCGCGGTCTCAGGACGCACCCACTCCAGTTCCGGCCAGGTTTTCGCCGGGTTTTCCGGCGTTTCGGAATCGAGCTGCAAAAAAAGAATTCCGGAGTTTGGAGGCTCACGCCGCTCTTGCATCATGACCACAGAATCATCACGGTAGGGTACAAACCACGTCTCGGTCATCGTGCCATCGCTCCAGTGATAAGTATCTTGACGATTACTAGCATCGCGATTGCTGACAATCTTCACGGTATAAATCCCTCCTCCATCCGTTGGCCGGAGCAGCTCGAAGCTTACCTCCCACCGGGCCTCCCGAGGAAGGACACCTAAACCGATAGGCTGTTGCGCTGCTTGAGTCTCCTGGGCGCATAACGGCCCCACAACTCCCATGATCCCTGCAGTAAACAATAGGATGCACTTAGCGAACTTATTCATTCACTACCTCCAGATTTCGTGAGACTACCTCACCGGTAAATCGGTCAATGGCCACGGATAGCCAGACTCTCCGCTCACCTTGAATGATGAATTGGGAGAGATCGGAAGCGTCGGGTTGCAGGCGCCCGGATTGAGCGATGAGGTCAATGAAAAGAACCCAGGTGCGCGTGTCCACCGCTGAGCCCAAGGCTCGAATCAGTGCCTCGCGCTCCGTTTTGCGGAGGGGAAAGCCGGGACGAGCGCCTCCTCCCGCTGCCCGATCCAGGGCGGCAATCAGATCGGACCGGCTCTGAAAAGGCCCTTCACGACGGATCGCTTCCTGAACCAAGGCAGCAAGAGACGTCGCTTCTGCCCCCGAAAAGCGCTCGCCGACCTGCAGCGGATTTTTTCCTGCCCCCATGAGAATCGCCTCGAGCGTTGTTGTTGAAATGGTGTTGAGATTGATAAGTCCCGCGACCACTGGATCCCTGGGATCAGGATCGTTCAACGTGAACCAATCGAGGAGTCCGCTATGAGGCGACAGGTGGGAACGAAAATCGAGGGTCTTCCACGGCTGCTCGGCAAAGACATAGCCAAGTTCGGCCACCGATCGAAAAGGACGATTCAGGTGCACAGAACGGTCTCTTAGCCGCTCTGCACTCACTTCTGAACTGTTGAATCCGCTTTGGGCAGGATTGCTGGCAAGATTATTCAAGAACCAGTTCATGGCTGCATTCGTTGTCGGCAAAATACCATTGGCAGCACTTGCATCCGTCAGCCGTCGGATTCCATCGTATCCCTGCATGAACCAGGAAGGTGATGCCGTTAAACCCGTATTGTCCACGAGATCATCAGGATAGTGATCATTGGAATGCTGACTCGGGATGCGAACTCCGCCAATCACCGAAAAATCCCTTGCCTCGCTGCGGAAATATTGCCGGGAAATATAGGGATTTTTATTTGGCCGCAAGCGGACCGAAGCGCCTGGGGTGGGAACCGTGGGATTTTCTCCCATCACCTCAAATCTTGACCTGCGGGGGTCAATAAGACCCCACGCCGCTACCCGCTGACCTGATTGCGTGAAAGGCCTGCCGTTGGGAATCAGAGAATAGTCTGGGGTGCTTGACCCTGGGAAATAGCGCCGCTGTCCATTGTTGATAAAGCTATAAGAAAGTCCCTTGCCAGATTTTGGGTGACTGAGGGTATTGTAAGTTTTCCAAATCGGAGGCGTTGATCGAGTATCCAAATATTGGAGTTCGTAAAGGGGCGTCCGATCATCAGACACATGAGTTACCTCAACTGAATTATAGTTATTTCGTCGTTCATGCGCTGGCGAAAGGATGTTGTCGGGCAATTCGAATGTGCTGATATGGAAACCGTATAGCTGATGAGGTCCATCCGGGCCGTAATCCACTCCCGGAATCAAAGAGGCATTCGAAATGCCCGGGATGCTGCCACTGAGCAGTGTTGGGTCCGCAAAATTGCCCGAGGTGGGATATTGAAATGAAATCCGGAATTGCGATGATGAAGTAAAGTCCACTTCTGCTTTTAGCCAATCGGCATCAGGATCAAAAGGCTCTACTGCTGGAGATCCGCCTATGGAGTGGCGGATAATTGCTGCTCCCTGTTGAGCCGATAATCTCAGCTCCACCGGAGGCCCCGACCACGCTCCAGCGTTTTGATGGGGATTCCAAATCTCAAATTCGAGCACCGTGATGATGTTCTTTCGCTCTTCCACATTCACAGGGCGGTAGCTGGTGAGAAGCACCTCGCTGATCTGAGGCAGGTTTTCTTTTCCCACGAGCACTCGGTTTTGAATACGCTCCTGTTTGAATGCCGTGCGGAAGGCGTACGCGCGAAGAAACGTTGGGTGGTTATCGGAGTCGTATTGGTCAATGATGTTGGCCCCGATTTGCAGAATTTCGTATAGCCTTGTTTCATTGCACCGCAGAACCGTGGGCCCATACCCAATGTCCCCGTGTAAAATGGCCGCCTGCAGAATCTCAAAGAAATTTGGAAGGCGGGGAACGTTGTTCGGATCCGTGCTGTTAAGATTGGAGGGATTAGGCCCGGCCTGCACTTTGGGATTCGCCACTTCATCCAGAGTCATCAGGCGCATATCCGGTGGGTTGGTTCCAGAGGCCGTCAAATAGACGCGGCGGACGTAGAGCCAACGTCCGTATTCGCTGGGAGCCGCGGGATCTGGAATGAGACCAAAGGAATAGAGAATTTGCTTCTCAAGCTCCGAGGTATCTCTTCCTTCCTTCCGCGCCTCCTCATACTGCCGGAATAAATCCAACCGGCTTAAGGGAAAGCGGGGAATCCGAAGCATCTGCCCTGGCTCAACCTTCAGGGGATTGCCGTCCCAGTCCTGAATGGAGGTCACCCTGGGGGTCACCTCGGGAGGCACAATAACCCGAGCCGGATGACGGTTGGGCAGAGGAAAAACGCGGTTCTCGAGCCAGCCATAAGCCGAAAAATTGCTCAGTCCAGCTAAAGCTTCCGCACTCGAAGCATTTCCTTGGGCTTGATAATCCACGTTATTTTGCCTTGGCAGAAGTTGCCCGTTCAGATCCCGAGGATTTGAGGGTGCCCACGTGGGGGCATCCACCGCCCGGCTAAAGGTCGTGAGGTGCGGCAAGGCGGCAGCAGTGATCACGCCCGGATGCGCCGCCACATAGCGCAAAAGGTCCTGACGCCCGAGAAATGCCTGATCCCCCGGATGCACCCGCGTGTGCCCGCGATTCAACTCCGGGTCGAGGAGAAACTTTACGTAGGGGGGCGCGTTCTGGGCGGGAAAGGATCGGTCTGAAAAACTGTCGCTCCGTGCCGAATGATGGTTCCGCCAACGCACCAACGCATCCGGATTCAGCATGCCCGGCACCCCTCTCAAATCGGCGAATCCCAGGGAACCTTTTCGTGCCATCTCCTCGGCCGGCAAAGCCGGATAGTCTCCGCTGCCGGAAACCATTCCACCCGCAACATTGATGTCGAGAAGACCTCCGATGTCATAGACCGTGTAAGCGATCCGTCCCAAAGCAAAGTCCGGATTGCCGGCCGCCCCGTCCCGCAGTTGCGGCAAACTTGCCGCCGTGATCGGCTGCCCATCCGCCAGCACACCCACGCCCGCCCGGGTCACCATCATCCAGTCCGGGGGAGTGAAGGGTCCCTGCGGCGCAAGTTCTCCGGGACTTGACGTTGGCATCAGGCGCGGACGATTCCAGCGATTCGGATGGATCGGAGCCCCCCGGCGGGGGGTCGAGGTGGCGGTGCCCACCGGCGAGGCCCGTCGCAGTTGCAACGCTGAATAGCCGGAGGCGGAAGGTGACGGCGCAGGCTGATATTGATCTGCATTCCGACAACTCCTCCGAATCAGAGTGCCGAGAGCTCCAGCCGAATCATCGACCCCAATTCGCAAAGGCACCATGCCGGGGTAGCTTTGCACTCCCCCATTGGTTACCGGTCGGGGAACGAAAACAGCGACGCCATTCTCCGTAATAGTCTCCGAACCCGCCGCAATCTCGGCAACCAAATCCCCAATCACGGTCTCCAAGCCGGTCATGGCCAAATGGGAGGCCTTGATCTGACCGACGCTCGAGAGTGAAACTTGGCGGTTTAAGAGCGCCCGTGAAAAAAACGCCACCACAACAATCGTGCCCAAAACGACAAAGACCAGGGCCATCGGCAAAGCAATGCCTCTGACCTGGGATGGAGAGGAACGAAAAATCATCTGCGCTTAACGGTCAAATTTATTGCAATGCCTACGCCGTCGCAAACCGGTTTCGTCTTTACTGGAAAATCACCGCCAACCTCGGCCCGGCAGCTTCGTCGAACAGCCCCAAAACTCCTCATGATCACCTCCCCCAACAAACAGGGGAAATTTTCAAGCCAAACTCGCTGACCCACCATGCTGCTCCCCCTTTTTCTTCCGCCGACCCCGACGCCACCATGCCCAACCCGGTCGCGAAGCCCAGTGCCCCGGACAACGCCGACTTGCTCAACATCACCGGAAACTTTGTCAGGGACACCTCCTTCGGCAGCCATTTCCGCTTTGACTTCCAAGGTTCCAACCACACCGGAACTTTCACCCTCGTCCAATGGACCGGGACCAACGGATTCAACATCGGTGATTTCTCCGACACCGATCTCGGTGGCAGCCTGACCGGCGATTTTTCCTTCTCAGGAAACTCCTTGGCCTTTACCGCAATTCCCGAACCTTCCACCGTTCTCCTCCTCCTCGGTGCTCTGGCTTTTCTCGCTCTGCTCCGCCGCAAAGCTCGACCATCTCCTCGGTAAAGCAGCGTCGCCGCCAGCTCAATTCTTGGCAACACCCATGCCAAAAAAATGGGGACCCTCGGCGAGGCTCCCCAGCCCAATGGTCAGCCGCCACGATGCGGGGAGACCAAAATTTCTTCTTGGTCTCGTTCCGCTTACCAGCCATCCCGAAGCACACCCAGAGCCAACACGGATTCAATTCCCGCCCGATCCTGCCATTCTCATCCATGTGAAGAAGGACGACGGAGCCGTAGGCGACAGGGTGGCAGATGACACCGAAGCTATTCAAAACCCATTGATGCAGCGGCCGAGCGGGTGGCTGAAATGGTTTAATTGCCGGCAGACTGAGGAGAAGGCGGATCGCTGAATTGGTATCTGCTCAACAAGTCGGTGCGAGTTCATGGCTCGGTCAACCGCGTGATGGGCTTCGGCGTGGCCCGCATCCTTGTTCCGAGGGAAACCGATGATGACAATTACCCCAACAACACCCCTGCCTTCGTCGTGGACAGCGATCCAAAGGGACCGCCTCGGGTGGTGATGGAGTTCAGGCTGGGCCCGTTTTCCTAGTGGAAAACGCCTGGCTGTCGGTGGCCGGTTACCGCGAAATCCAGGGTTTTGGAGCCACACTTTTCCCATTTGATTCAGCCTCCATTTGTCCACCTGCATCCCGTTTCGCTCGCGTGGAGCTGACTCCTTTTCGATAAGAGCTCGAGAAGGATTCATCGCCACGATTCAAGCCCCGATCCGGTTGGCCGATCCCTCCTTCATCGGCGCTGTTGTTAGAGTGTGGTGCCCCTCGTCGCCAACGACTAACTTCACGCGTTTTTGGACAAGCGAACAACATCTCCCGAGGCAACCCAGAGCTGTCGATCGATTGAACCCATGAAGACAGCTTTCCAAATGAGAAGGGCCCAAAACAACAAAATGGGAGACGGGCTCGGGGTCCACCCTCGCTTCTTGGTTGAGCAAGAAGCATTTATTGAAGCGAGTAGTAGCGTTGAAAGACCCGGACGGACTGAGCCGAGGTTTTCGGGATGCCAGGGATGGCGGTCAGATCGCCATTGCGAAGGATTGAGGACCAGACCGCAAGAATATCTTGTCCGGCATTTGCATGAGCCTCGGTATAGTCAGGCAAAGCCGCTGCAAGCGCTGCGATTTTTTCCGCCGAAAGCGGAACGCGCGCACTCGTATCGAGAGTCGCCACCGCAACAATCACGGCCAAGATGTCCTTCGTCTTCGTCTCGGCCGGCAATTGAGCAGCCAGGCGTGGAAGCTGCCCGGAGGCACCACCAGCAAGGAGAAATCCGATCTCAAAGCGCAAAATCTGATCCCCGAGGAGGTCAAAATAAGTATTCTCCAAGGGAGGCACCGAATTCGTTGGACCATCCACCAAGGCCACGGGGAAATCAGGGGATGGTTCCCGATCCAAAGGAGCAAATACCAGTTGGTCAAACTGCAAGGACCGCGCACCGCGCTCAAGCTGACCCTTAACATTGGTTCGATATTCCACCACGCTGATACCCCGGGAGGGCCCGGATGCTCCAGCAGCCGCGTGTCCTTCCACCTGACTGAAAAACCTCATCGCGTCGTCCCCAGGAGCCAGCGTCAACGCAAGATCAACATCGGGACGGAAGACCATTCGAGCCACGTCATCGCCCAAGCGGTCAAGCACCCGCCGAGCCTGCGTCTCGGCATCAATCCGTCTTCCCCAAAAGGAGGAGGTCGCTTGCATCGCGTTGAACACCAGCGTGAGGAACAAGGTCAAAATCATCAAAACCGTCACCGACAGCAGAACTTCAATCAAGGTAAAGCCCACCCGGCCTTCTTGGCTCGCCCAAGGCAGCCAACTCAACCCCGGCCCCCGTTTCACGGAATGACCGCGATCGTTTCGACCGCGCTCCCCAAACCATTCTGCGCACCCACCGCCGGCCATTCCGCTCGCACATGCACCTGTCGAACCCCCAACCCGCCCATCGACCGTCCGTGAACCGTCACCCGAAACCGATATCGAGCGTCGGACGTTTGATCCACCCGATTCCCCCCATCATCGAGCAACAAAACCGTGGTCTCCGTAGCATCCGGTGCAGCCGGAATTTTGATCTTATAGCGGGGAGTCTCTGCCTGACCCTTGATCCCTTGCAAATCCAGAATCAGGTTCCCGGCGAGCGAAAGCGCAGCGATTTCAT
>JBDNCR010000076.1:0-7214 GCA_046719555.1 Verrucomicrobiia bacterium
CGGGGCGTTGCGGGCGAAGCATTCCACCGAAGAGGTGGATCGCTTTTTGGATCTCGGAATTCCAATGCTCGAAATCGCGGCGGTGATTCCCGTTGATGCCAGGATTTGCGCCGCCTTGCAGGACCATGAGCCAGCGGCTTATCGCGCCATCGGACAGAATGACCTCTGGATCGCTCCGGTTGATTTCCGAAACGCGATTGCAGGAGGCCTCCTTGGACGCGCGCGGACAACTCCTTTTGACGATGGAGAGCCGTCCGTCATCCCCCAAATCGGGAGAGGGTCACTCCGTATTCAGAGGTCTCTCTGGAGCCATTGATCGAACGAGGTGGGTGTGAGTTCACGATTGGCTGTGCGCGGTGCGCTATATCGCTCGGCAAGGAAGGTGAACATCTCCACAAGTCCCTGTGCCGCGCTTTCGCTTTGGCCCAGACGCTGCATCGCGGCGATGTGGTCGCTCGTCGGGCTTTGCTGGTAGCGGACGGTTCTGCGGAGGGCTTCGGAAAGGATGGCTGCCATTTCATCGAAACTCAGATCTTTCGGCCCGAGCAGCGGGATCGACTCCTGGCCGGTCCAGTCGGGGGTCGTCAACAAATCCGCCGCGACACCGGCAATGTCGGCAGTGGCAACCTGCGGGCCGGGGACATCACCGGGGGCCGGATAGGTGAAACTGCCTTCCTCCAGAATTTGGTCCCATTGCCAGAGCAGGTTCTCGAAAAAAGAGCCGCAGCGTAGAAACCGAGCCGCCACACCGGTTGCTGCGAGGATTTCCTCCATCCGGTGCAGGGCGGTGATCGGACCCGCCGGAATGTCCCCCGGTTCCCCGGCTGCGGAAACAGCAACCACACGGGACACGCCCGCATCGTGAATGGCCTCGGCTCCAAGTCGTGCCAAATCTTCGTAAGCTCCCACGTAGTCCGGGGCGGCAGGGGCATCGGGTTGGCACCAGAAGAGGGTGTCAGCCCCATCCATCAGGCTGCGCAGTGCTGCCGGATCGTCCATCGAACCCTGCACGATCTCGAAACACGACGCCGCCTCGGGCGGAAGCTTGGCCGGATTTCGCGCCAGAAGCCTTGCGGCTCGGCTTTTGTTCTCCAGAAACCGGTTGAGAATCTTGGAACCGATGTTTCCCGTGGGTGTTGTGATCGCAATCATGTTCGGATCACGCGACTTTGGTGGCCACCCACCACGAAGTGCCCCATGGATCTTGGAAACCACCCCGCTTGTCCTCGTCTTCCTTCTTTACGGGCTGTTGGAGAGGCTTCGCTCCGGCGGCGATGGCCGACTGAAAGACCGCGTCAACGTCCGCGACGTAAACATGAACATGGCACGGTGTGGCGGGCCATCCCTCGCAAGCGTCTCCCAACATGATGATGCTGTCGTCGATTCGCACTTCCGCGTGCATGAGCCTCTTTCCATCGGGACCGGGAAAGCGGCGCAGTTCGGTCGCCGAAAAGATGGTTTTCAGGAATTCGATGGTCGCTGCCGCGTCTGGAACCACGAGGTAAGGCGACACGGTGTTGTAGGATTCGGGTTTGTAGGATCTTGCTGTCATCGGCCTGATCCTGCCACAGGCCGCGAGTCGGGTATTGGACAAATTTGACCCCTCTCTTCCACCGGAACGTGGAGCCTGAATGTCCCGTTGAGAGACTCATATTGGGACGGAGTCAGTCCCGAGAACTGCCTGAAGTCGCGGATCATGTGAGCTTGATCATACCATCCGCAGTCGAAAGCCAGATCGGCCCAGGATCGGTGCCGGCGACGATGGATGGTTTCGAGTGCGCGTTGAAAACGGCGGATGCGGGCGTAAGTCTTCGGGGCCAGGCCGACGTGCGATGAGAAAACCTCGATGAACCTCCGTGAGCTAAGACCAAGATCGGAGGCCAATGCGCCGATTGGCAGCGGTTCGTCAATGGCTTCAAGTTTTCTCAACGCGACCGGAATGGCGCGATGCGGTTCACGAACCATGTTCATGCGCCTTCGCAAGAAGCGTTCCATCCCTTGGAGTTTGCGAATGGGTGTGGATGCGGTGCCGATTCCCAACGGCGCAGGATTGGGACATCGGCCGAAGTTGCAGGGCGCAGGCGCAGATTGATAGAGTTCATGATCCTTCGGGGGTGGTATCCCGCCATGATTATTACGCCGATATCACAAATGGTGGAGCGTTTTCTGACTGTGATCCCGTCCTCCAGTGAGATATAACATACACATGAAAGCAACAGACCGCGTCCGATCATTGACCCCGCTCATTTACTTGCTGCCTGCTCTGCTACTTGGAGGTTGCGATCGCATGGAACACAGCAAGGGCACCGAACACCAATGGGTTCCGGGTCCGCCTCCTGCGGAGGAGGCGAAAGGGATTGTGACTGTTTCCGGCACTCCCGTGGCGGCCGAGTTGAAAGCCGATCCCGAAGAAATAGCCCCGCAGCAAGCGGTGACGCTCCGCGTCATCAACCACGGCGAAGTGGCCCTGAACTTTGGCAGGCCGATCACCGTTGAGCGATGGGATGGGACCGCGTGGGTGGAGACCGAAGCTTCCCGCAATACCGCATGGACGATGGATTTGCTCTATGTTCAGCCCGAAGCGAAAGGACCGGAACAGCAATGGCCGTTTTATCAAGGGCCCCAGCCGGGTCCGGGCTGGTATCGCTTCACCAAGGACGTCCAAGCGGAAGGGACCGATGGGGTGCCGGAACGGCTGACTCTTCGCGCCCGTGTCCATGTGCGGGAGTAGGACGTCAAATAGACTTGGGAGAAGGGAGAACTTGCAGGCCGGAGATCTCGGCGGCTTTGCGCTGCCGGGAATCATAAGAGACGAACGTATCGCACCCGGCTTCGAGGGCGGCGGCGACGTGCCAGAGATCGAGGCTGCGACTGCCGATCATCGCGGAACATTTCGCGGAGAGCCGTTCCGCGCCGATGAAAACCGCGGCAAGATCGTAGGCGATCCGTTCGAAACGTCCCGCGTCCACATCCGCATGGAAGGCGCGAATGGCGGACGTTTCCTGTTTTTTGGTGATCTCGCCGCGAAAGCGTTTCAGGCGGATGGCGTTCGGAATTTCAAGTTCGTGGAGATGGGAATAGGCAAAGGGTTCGCCGATTTCCTCCAGCAGACGGATGGCCTGCGGGGAATCGGACTCCAAAACAAAGGCCTTCACAAACAGGGCGGTGTCGATGTAGGCATTCACCGGTCGCTGCGGTCATAGTCGACGACGTCCCGGGAATCGCCTTTGACGGGGCCTGCCGGAAAGTTCTTTTTCAGTCGCGCCAGACGGTCCAATGGGGGGAGGGCTTTGCGCTTGCGAGCCGGCGCAAGCGTGGCGAATGGACGACCCCGCTTCGTGATGACAACCGATTCGCCCTCATGAATCCACTTGGAGACGGTGGAAAAATGGTTTCGGAGATCGGCGGCTGTAGCACTCTTCATGAGAGTAAATCTATCATGCCATGGAGCGGCGTCAAGTGGCGTTGTGTAGCGGCTACATTCGCCCCTCTTGCTTCACTTCCCTTCCGGCTATGGGGAGTTGGTTTGCTGGAACCATTCGTCAACGGCGTGTTCCGCCCCGGCCAGGGATCGTTTGCTGCGATCGTCCTGGTATTCGTCGTATCCGGCGCGGATGAAATGCAGGTCGGTCAGGCCGATGAATTCCAGGGCGGTGGTCAGGTGGGGTTCGAGGTGGTTCATGTGCGCCAGCGGTCCGCCCGGGTGAATATCGCCGTCGCCCGCCGAAGTGATCACCACCACCGGTTTGTAGGGAACCAAAGGGCGGTAGGGTTCGGGGTTTCCGGGTTCAAACGCGAAGGTGCGTCCGACCCGCACGACCTGGTCGATGTAGGCCTTCAATTGCGCGGGCATGCCAAAATTATAGATCGGTGCGCCGATCACGATGAGATCCGCCTGAAACAGCTCTTGAATCAAGGTTTCACTGAGCCGCAATTCCTCGGGAGTTTCCTGAGCCGGGAGTCCGGCAAAGGCCGCCGTGATCCATGCCTCGTTGACCACGGGAGGCGGTTCTGTTGTGACGTCGCGCTCGACCACGCGACTGTCCGGGTTGTGGCCCAGCCAGGTTTGAATAAAACGTGCAGTGAGCCTGCGGGTGATCGAACGCGTGACGCGTCCGCTGGAATGAATGGCGAGCAGTGTTTTCATAGACCACCATCATGGGGCATTTCCGTCTGGACGGCCTCGTCCCAAGTTTGTGAGTCACTCACGAAAATGTGAGCGAAGCGGGAACCCAGGCCGCCCCATGTGCCTATCCAATCACCAGACAAACAATCCCGACCAGGGCAACCAGAACGCCGATCACTTGAACCCGCGTCAGGCGTTCGCACAAGATGCCGAACGCGAGCAGGCTGGTGGCGACCGGAGAGAGCGCCCCGGCCACGGAAACAATCGAGACATAGCCATCCAGCACCGCAAGCGCAAAAGCGGTGAAGCCGAGGCCCTGGCACACACCAGTTGCGCCAATCAGTCCCCACGCCCCTGAGGAGATCGCTCCTCCGGGGGATCTCAGGAGCCAAAGCAAAAGAATCGGAGGGACGGAACCCACCATGACCATGCTTACCGGCCACAACGGGTTGTCGTTTGTCGACTGCCCGAGAAACACGAATGACAACCCGAAGAAAATACCAGTGAGTGCACCGTCCCAAACGCCCGCAAGCGACGCTGGCGAACGGGAGCGGTCCGGGGAGTTGTCATGCTTGCGTTGGATCACCAGAAACAGGGCGAAGGTCACGGTAACAACCCCCATGATGGCCATGACCGAAGGGCGTTCGCCGAGGGCGGTGCCGATCAAAAAGGGCACAACGGCAGAAAAAACTCCCATCACAGTGGCGACCCACCCCATCGCCCCCTGCGTAAGTCCATGATAATAGCGCACAATGCCGAAACCAACCATCAGCCCGGCCGCGAATCCCCAGAGCAGACCGGAGACAGTCGGCGCACCTCCGAGCAAAAATGCGCACGCTGCCGCCAGCGCCCCCGCGATGAGCTGGGAAAAAAGCGAGACCGCCAGAGCCGCCACCTTTCTCGATGCCATGCCGCCAAAGAAATCACCCGCGCCGAATCCGAGCGCGGTCAACACAATGAGTATCGCTGTCATGGCGACCACTGTGCCATGTTACGGGAGATTGTGCCTGGTCCCAACTTTGTGACCGGGTCACATCCAAATGAGCCGCGGCACGGGCCGGAGAATCAAGTGTCCCGGCGCACCGCGAACCACCAAGCCCAACCGATGAGGAGCATTTGGAGCGGGAACCGGATTAGCAGATAGACGGGCCCCATGGCATGGCCACCGAAATCCACTGCCGTCCAAGCCGCATATATATTGGCCGGGAAGACCGCGATCAAAAACAGGCAGGCGACCATCCCGGCTGACCTTGCCGTGCGAGAGAACATGAGCGCAATGGCCAAAGCCAACTCAATGGCTCCCGTGGCGAGAATGATTCCTGTCCGCCATGGAACCCATTCAGGGAGCATGGCGGTCTCCCGCGCCCGTCAGTTTGAACACAGCCCACGGCAGCACCAGAATGGAAAGGATGATCAGTATATTGGCCATAAGAACCGAAAGCGGAGGGGCAGCCGTGGCCGTTGGAAACCTCGGCCACTGATTTCTATCCAGCGGCTTTGTTGGCGGACTTTTGCGCCTCCTGATAGCGCTCCCCCCAGCGTTCCAACGCGTCCATGGCATCCGACAACCCGCGGCCGAGATCAGTGAGCGCATACTCGACCCGGGCGGGAACTTCGGCATAAACGGTCCGTTCCACCACCCCGTCGGCCTCCAACTGGCGCAGTTGCACGGTCAGCACCTGGGCGGTGATTTCCGGCATCGCGCATTGTAAATCGCAGAACCGCTTGGTCCCTCCGCACAACTCAAACAGGATCGAGGGCTTCCAGCGTCCGCGAATGACATCAATGGCCGCCTTGACCGGACAGTCGTCGCGCAGGCGGTCATACGGCTGGCTGTAGTCCTTTTTCACGGCTGTATCGTAGGGGCGGGATGCGGCGAATCCAAGTTCGTAGAAGCGGGAAGCCCGGGCACATCCCGAAGGAATGAACCCTGGGAAATGGGATGGAGAATGGTTCTGCGATTGGTCAGAATGGGCGGCACGAATGAACACCACCTTCACAGGCATCATAAGGCCCTACCAACCCCAAGATACCGAACACTTGGCCGGGGTGTATCGGGATGCGGTCCGCACGACCGGCGCTCAGGCATATGGAGAGGAGCAGGTGAGGGTTTGGGCGCTCTACCCCGATGATCTTCAGGAATTCCAAACGCGTTTGTTGCGGGGGGTTACCTTGGTTGCCGAAGAAGCCGGATGTATTGCTGCGTTCGGCCAGCTCGAGCCGTCGGATCATCTTGCCTTCCTTTACTGCGCGGGACGTCATGGGCGCAGAGGTATCGGGTCGGCGATCTATCTGGCCTTGGAGGCGAGGGCATTTGAACAGGGTGTCGCCCGAATCCACACCGATGCGAGCCGGATCAGCCGGGCCTTTTTTGCGAAACACGGTTTTGAGGTAATCGGGGAAGAACGGGTTGACCGTTGCGGCGTGGAATTCGAGCGTTTCCGCATGGTGAAACCCAACGTGGGTTGGTCCCTCCGGAATGAAGGGTAGTGCAACGTTCATTCGACGATCTCACAGCCACGACCAGCGAGTTTTCCCGCTCCGTTGCAAGTTCGGACGCTGCATGCCTGGCACGGGATGTTATTGGGCGGCTCCGCCCAGCTCTGTGCGGGTGCATGGCGCAGGCGGAACAGGTATGTCGAAATGGAGCACCTTCTCGAGTTTGCCGAGTCTGGAATAAAGGCCGATGGCAGGTTCATCATCGCCATCGGCCTGAACATAGACAACCCATGCGCCGCGGGCGGTGGCGATCTCAACCAACCGTTCAATCATTGCGGTGGCCACGCCAAGTCGGCGGTGGGTGGCGGCGACGGCCAGGTCGTAGATGTAGATTTCGCTGCGCTCCTGTTCAAACTTGCGGAGTTCGTATGCCGCAATTCCTCCCACCACCTTCGCTCCGTCCATTGCCGCCAGGGCGATGAATGTTTCGCTACCAAGCAATTTTGTGAGATAGGTGGGGCCCGGGCGGGCATTGCCGTAGGTGTCCGGTTCATGGAAGGCTTCGCCGAACATTTCCAGCATCCCATGCAGGATAACAGAGTCACCGGAGCCGAGCTGATGGAACGTGATGCCGGGTGGGTTGGACATG
>JBDNCR010000077.1:0-7207 GCA_046719555.1 Verrucomicrobiia bacterium
TGGCGGGGGCACGAGCGGCCGGGGCCAAGGTGGCGCGACTGGAGGTGGGAGCGGGGAAGGGAGGCTGGTGGGAGCGGCTTCGGTCGGGGGAGTTGCATGAGGAGATTTCGTGTGGGTTGGGTTTGGCGTGTTTGGTGGCGGGGGGGGTGGGCGAAGGGGTGGCGGAGGTGAAGTCGGCGTGGGTTTGGGGGGCGTACGCAGGGGCTTATCTTTTTTGTGGTCAGGCGGGGGTGCGATCGGCGGTGGCGTCGCTGCGGGAGAAGACGTTGGATGTGGATTTATTGATGGTGTTGGCGGCGGTCGGAGCGGCGTTGGTGGGGGCACCGTTTGAGGGAGCGCTGTTGTTGTTTTTGTTCAGTTTTTCGGATGTGTTGCAGCGTTACGCTTTGGAGCGGACGCGGCGAGCGATTGGTGCGCTGATGCGGTTGCGTCCGGACCGAGCTTTGAGGAAGGTGGGCGGGTTGACCGAGGAGGTGCCGGTGGAATCTCTGGAGGTGGGGGATCGGATCTGGGTGAGGCCGGGGGAGTTGTTGCCGGTGGATGGCGTGGTGGTGGAGGGGGTGGGGAGTGTGGATGAGTCGAGTTTGACGGGGGAGTCGATGCCGGTGGGTAAGGGGCCCGGGAGTCGGGTGTTTGCCGGGACGTTGAACGGGAGCGGGGGTTTGGAGGTGGCGGTGGGGCGGAAGGCTGAGGATTCGACTTTGGCCAAGATGGTGCGTTTGGTGGCGGAGGCGCAGGCGGAGAAGTCGGGAACGCAACGGTTTTTGGAGCGGGCGGAGCAGCGGTATGCGGCCGGGGTGATTGGGTTGACGGCTTTGGTGTGGCTGGTGCCTTGGCTGGGTTGGGGGGAACCGTTTGAGGCGGCGTTTTATCGGGCGATGACGGTGATGGTGGTGGCGTCGCCTTGTGCGTTGATTATCAGCACGCCCGCGACGGTGTTGTCGGCGATTGGAGGGGCGGCGCGGCGAGGGGTGTTGATTAAGGGTGGGGCGCATTTGGAGACGGCCGCGCGGGTGGAGATTGTGGCGCTGGATAAGACGGGCACGTTGACGGTGGGCAAACCAACGGTGACGGAGATTGTGACCGGGGAAGGGGTTTGGCGACGGGGACATTTTTCTGAGAAGGCGCGCCATTGGCTCGGGGTGGCGGCGGCTTTGGAGGCACGTTCGGAGCATCCGTTGGCCGGAGCCGTGGTGCGGGGGGCCCGGGAGTTAGGGCTGGTCATCCCGGAGACGACCGGGTTCCGGGCGGAGCCTGGACGAGGGGCCGAGGGTTGGGTGTCCGGACAGCGGGTGATGATTGGCAGCGAACGATGGTTGGCGGAGGTGGGAGTGGAGGTGCCGGGGTGGATGGCGGAGGCGGTGGGGCGTTTGGAGGGGGAAGGAAAGACCTGTGTGATGTTGGCGGTGGCGGAGGGGGAGGGGTGGAGGGTGCGGGCGGCGTTTGCTTTGGCGGACACGTTGCGTCCGGAGGCTCGGGAGTTGGTGAAGCGACTGCACGGGTTGGGGGTTCGACGGGTGGTGATGTTGACGGGGGACCGAAGGTTGGTGGCGGAGGCGGTGGGGCGGGAGGCGGGGGGGGAGGAGGTTCGTGCGGAGCTGCTGCCGGAGGATAAGGTGAAGGCCATTCGGGAGCTGAAGGGTGAGGGAACGGTGATGATGGTGGGCGATGGGGTGAATGATGCGGCAGCTTTGGCGACGGCGCATGTGGGGGTGGCGATGGGTGCGGCCGGAACGGATGTGGCGATGGAGACGGCGGATGTGGTGTTGATGGGGGATCGGTTGGATCTTGTGCCGATGTTCGTCGGGATGGCCCGTCATGCGCGCCGGGTTTTGACTCAGAATCTGGTGTTTGCGGGCGGGGTGATTCTGGTGTTGCTGGGGGCGGCGCTCGGTTTTGCTCTGCCGCTGCCGTTGGGGGTGATTGGGCATGAGGGGAGCACGGTGTTGGTGTGTTTGAATGGGCTGCGGTTGTTGGGATATGCCCGGAGAGGGTGAGGCGGGGGCCAGGCCCACGGGAAGGTTGGGTGCAGGGGGTGATTGCCGAGAGGTTTAGGGAATCACGACGCGGAGGACGCGGGGTTCGACGGAGAAGTTGACGGGGACTTTTCCGTGGAGTTCGCCATCGACTTCGACCGGGACGGTGGTTTCCGAGGAGACGCGCAGGGAGCGGGCGGTGAAGTAGGAGACGTCGGGGAGTTTGGTATGGGCTCCGGTGAGGACGCCGTGGAGGTAGCGGAAGACGTCGAGGTAGGAGACTTTTTTGAAGAGGCAGACGTCGAGGGCGCCGTCGTAGAGGCTGGCGGAGGGGAAGAAGACGAAGGGGCCGCCGTAGTGGCGGCCGTTGCCGACGAGAACGAAGGAGCCTTCGAGGGTTTCTCCGGAAGCGAGTTCGATGTGGAGTTTGGGGGGTTTTTGCGAGAGAAGGTGACCGGCGGTGACGACGTAACTGAGGGGGCCGAAGTTTTTTTTGAACTGCCAGTCGGTGTTTTCGACGATTTGGGCGTCGAATCCGACACCGGCGAGTTGGACGAAGAAGCGGTCGTTGGCGTGGGCAAGGTCGATGGCGCGGGTGCGACCGCGGCGGATGATGGCGAGGGCGGTGTCGAGGTTGTCGGGGATGCCGAGTTCGGTGGCGAAGACGTTCATGGTGCCGACGGGAAGGACGCCGAGGGCCGCGGAGGAGCCGGCGATCCCGTTGACGACTTCGTTGATGGTGCCGTCGCCTCCGGCGGCGACGATGGTGGAGAAGCCTTCTTCGACGGCTTGACGGGCGAGGATTTGGGCGTGGGCGGGGCGGTGGGTGAGTTTGAGTTCTGCTTCCGGGAGTTTGGCTTGGATGCGAGAGATGAGTTTGCGGGCGCGTTCTCCCTTGGCAGCGGGATTGAGGATGATACAACAGTTCCCTAACATGGTTGGGTAATTGGTTCGGGTTCTATTGATGAAACGTTGGGTCCTCGCTCTTGCCGCGACCGCCGGGCTGGCCATTTTGGGTGCTGCCGGGGCGGGGCTGTGGCTGCATTGGTATATGGGCCAGCCGGTATTTATCGAGGAGATTCGCTTGGCGTTGGCGCGTGCGACCGGGGCCGAGGTTGATTTGGAGAGATTGGTGGTGCGGGGAGTGCAAGGGGTGGAGCTGCGGGGGGTGGAGGTGGTCCCGGCTCAAGGTGGAAGGTTGAAGGCGGGGACGGTGCGATTGACGTTTTCGGTGGTGGCCTTGGCGATGGGGCGGTTGGAGATCTATCAGGTGGGGGTGGACGGAGCGGAGTTGGTGGTCAAGCCGACGCGCGAGGGGGAGTGGCCTTCTTTTTTGGCCGGGGTGGTTCCGGAGGTGCGGATTGCGGGCCGGGGCTTTCCGGTGTCTCTCAATTTGACCCAGCTCCAGTTGGATCGGTCGCGGGTGGAGGTTCAGGGTGCCGACGGGGAATTGATGGCGGTGGCGGAGGGGGTGGAGGCGGAGGCAGGGTTGAGTTTTTTGCCGGGGTGGACGGACGCGAGCGGGGTGTTTCGGGCGAGTTCGTTGCGGTTGGGTTCCGGGTTGCGGCTGACGAATGTGACGGTTCCGGTGCGGTTGGGGAATCGGGTGGTGACGATGGCGGGGATGAAGGCCTTTTGTCACGGGGGATCGTTGGAGGGGACGCTGACGGGGAACTTTGCGCGGACGGTGCCGACGTTTTCGGCGGAGGTTGCGGTGCGGGAGGTGGATTTGGGCGTTCTTTTGGAGGAGGGGGGCGCGAGGACGCGATGGGCGGAGGGGACGCTGGCCTTGGATGCGAAGGTGGAGGGGACGTGGCGACAGGTGTTGCTGGCGACGGGGGTGGGGCGATTAACGGTGGATGGGGCGGGGATTTCGACGTTGGATGTTTTGGGGACGTTGGGTCAGGCGCTGGGCTTGAGCGAGCTCCGGGCACCCCGGTTTGAGCGGGTGACAGGAGATTTCAAGATCGCGGATCGGCGTCTGACGTTTTACAATTTGGAGGGGGTATCGCCGATGATTGAGTTGTCGGGTGCGGGCTATGTGAATTTCGACGGGCAGATGGATTTGGATATGTTGCTGGGATTGCATCCGGAAATTGGCGACCGGATTCCGGCGCATGTGTTGGGACAGTTCAATCAGCGTTCGGATCAATTTCGACTGATCACGTTCAAGTTGTGGGGGCCGATCAGCAATCCGACGAGTAATCTGCAACGGAAGTTGTTTGCGGGGTCGGGAACGGTGGGGCGGGAGTTGGCCAGCGCACGCTGATGGGCAGGGAGGGTCGAGTCCGGGTGGTGGCCGGCACGGCGGGGGGCTTATGGCTGCGGGTGCCCAGGGGCTTTCGATCCCGGCCAACGCAGGATCGGGTGAAGCAGGCGATGTTTTCTTCGTTGGGAGCTCTGGTGTCGGGGGCGCGGGTTTTGGATTTGTTTGCGGGGACCGGGTCGCTGGGTATTGAGGCGTTGAGCCGTGGAGCCGCTTCGTGTTGGTTTGTGGAGCAGGACGCAGAGGCGGTGCGAACGATCAAGGAGAATTTGACGCATTGTCGATTGGTGGGTCGGGTGGAGCAGAGGGAGGCGGGGGAGTTTCTGCGGGGATGGCAGGGGGAGGGGTTCGATTTGGTGCTGGCTGATCCGCCTTATGAGAAAGAGCAAGGTTGGTTGGAGGGGGCGGCATGGTTCGGGGAGTTGGGCCGGGCGATGGTGTCCGGGGGGTATTTGGCCTGGGAGCATCACCGGAAGGGACGGGTGGGCCCGGTGGAAGGATGGGAGGTGGTGCGGGAGGGCCGTTATGGGGAAACCGCGGTGACGTTGTTGCGTCGGGGGTGAGGGGCCGATTATTTTTTGGTCATGACACGGACGCCGGTCCAGTCGGGCGGGGGAGGTTTGATGAGGCAGGCTTCAGCTTGTTCGATGTAGTCGGCGGCGAGGAAATCGTCAGGTCGAGCGGCCAGGGCTTGACGGAAGGCAATGAGGGCACCGGTGAAGTCGCGGGCGCGGAAGGCGCGGATGCCTTGCTCGAAGGGCTGAAGGTAGTTAAGGAGGTCGGGAGGAAGAGGTTGGTTGGAGGGTCCGTGCACGGTGAAGATTTCGACCGGTTGAGTTTTTCCTTTGACTTGAACGAGGTCAACGGATTGGAGGTGGAAATCGTCTCGGACGAGTTCGGCGAGTTTTTCGCCGATGATGAGTTCAAGGCCGTATTCTTTGGTGAGGCTTTCGAGGCGGGAGGCGAGGTTGACGGCGTCGCCGATTACGGTGAATTCCATCCGTTCCGGGGAGCCCATGTTGCCGACAATGACTTCGCCGTGGTTGAGTCCGATGCCAATGTGGAAGGGGGCAGTTCCCATGCATTGCCAGATTTCGTTGAGTTCACGCAAGGCTTTGAGCATGTCGAGGGCGCAGAGGACGCCGCGTCGGGCGTCGGCACGGGGGTCGGCTTCGAGGGTGTTGCCCCAGACGGCCATGACGGCGTCGCCGATGAATTTGTCGAGGGTGCCACCGGCCTGAAAGACGCAGCCGACCATGGCGGTGAGGTATTGGTTGAGTTGTTCGACGAGTTTGGTGGAGTCGGCGCTTTCGGTCAGGGTGGTAAAGCCGCGGACGTCGGAGAAGAGGACGGTGACGGGTTTGCGCGTGCCGCCGAGGAGGGCTTCGTAGGCTTCGCGTTGGTCGAGGATTTCCCGGACGACGTTTTTGGACATGTAGCGTTCGAACATGGAGCGGGTGCGGTTACGTTCGAGGCGTTCGAGGATGAATTCGTAGGAGAAGCCGAAGAGGCCGATGGCGTTGAAGTTGATGAGGGGCAGGAGGCAGTAGAGGAAGAGGTTGCCGTAGTTGTAGGCGAGGATGGTGATGAGCAGGAAGACGAGGGAGAGAGCCAGACCGGCCCAGAGGCGGCGTTCGGGTTTGGGAATGAGGTGGCCGAGGGCAAGGGCCAGGAGTCCGGAGGTGAGGAGAAGGGCATAGTTTTGGGTGCGGGTGGTTTCGTCGAGGAATTCACCGTGGAGGGCGGCGTTGAGGGCGTGGAGGTGGAGTTCGGGTCCAGGGAAGTCGAGGGCGAAGGGGGTGCGAAGTTCGTCTTTGAAGAAGTTGCCGTAGGGTCCGATCATGACGATTTTGTCGCGGAAGATTTCTCCTTGGTGGAAGTTTTGTTCCCAGAATTTGGGAAGGAAAATTTCGTGAATGGGGCGGGGCTGAAAGGTTCCGGGGGGACCGGCAAAGCGGAAACGTTTCAGGCTGCCGTCGGGTTGGGGGATGCGGCTGGAGAGACCGAGGCGTCGGAGGGTTTGGCCGGCGAAGGTGTAGAGGACGGGCTCGCCAGGGGCGAGGGGGGGCGGGCTGGCGGATTGGGTGTCGCCGATTTGCCAGAGGCCGAGGCGATAGCGGGCGCGACGGGTGACGCCGTCGAGGTCGTCAGACCAGAAGTTGACGAGGGCGGTGCGGGGGTCGTCGATGTCTTGGGAAGGGAGAAGACTGGGACTGGGGAGGGAGAAGACGATGGAGCCGCCTTGGTCGGAGGTGGGGTAGGCGAGGTTGCTGGCGAGGAGGACGATGTTGGCGTGGCGCTCGATGGCTTCTTGGAAGGCAGGGTCGCCTTGGCCTTCGCGAGGGAACATGAAGTCGAAGAAGACGAGTCGGGCGCCGGCATGGGCGAGTTTGTCGAGGACGGCGGCGTAGAAGGCGCGACTGATGGGCCAGCTGGAGGCGAGGAGGCGGAGGGGCTCGATTTGTTCGATTTCACCCGGGAGGAGGGATTGGTCGAGGAGCATGGAGTTCGGGTCGAGGGCGAGAATTTCGAAGGCGTCGGATTTGGGAGCTTGTCGGCCATGAACCAGGAGGGTGTCCTCGAAGCTAAGTTGAGCGCGTTGGAGGGGTTTGGTGAGGGAGAGGAAGGTGGAGATGGCGGTGCAGAGGAGGCAGATGGTGGCCAGGATGAGTTGGCGTTGTTTCCACCAGATGGTTTTGGAAGGGGAAGACATGGGAACGGTCGGGGCAGCTGGGTGGAGGGAGGATGCGATAGGGGTTGGGTGGAGAAAAGGAAGAATCAACGGAGCCGGAGGGGAGGGGTGGTTTGCAAACGGGGCGGAATGCGTTTAGGGTCAGGCATGGGATTAGGGAACGTGCCACGTCCAGAAGTTTTGCAGGCGGCTTTCGAAAATCATTTGCAGCGGTTTTTTGGCAGGTATCAGGCGTCGTTCCGTTATGGGGAGATGTTGGAGCCGATCTTTTAT
>JBDNCR010000078.1:0-7172 GCA_046719555.1 Verrucomicrobiia bacterium
TCGCGCCTTGAGCAGTTGCTCGGGCGAGATGCTGTGGGACGACCGTTTTCCTTGTAGAAATCATCGAATAGCGGCGAGAGATTTCTCAGAACCATATCCACGTGCCGCTTGATGGCCCGCAACGGATAATCCGCGGGGACGGCGGCATTGAGGTTGAGGACGCTGAGAAACTGGGGTTGCTCTTGAAGTTTGCCGCGCATGGTTTTCAGACGCCGCGCAAACCTTCGTGTTCAGATTCCCCCGGACTTCTTCAACAGCCTGCGAATTTCCACTTCATCCTTTCGGAATGCAGTATAAAGCGGCAGGGCCGCCGGGGATGAGCGAGGGGTCAATTTCCAGATCCAAGGTGGCAAAGCGTCCGCCGTGTTTCACCGCGAGGGCGAGGAGGTAGAGGTCGGTGAGGTGTCGGGAGACCGGGAGGCTCGGAAAGGTGCCGGAGTGGGTGAGGGAGAGGTCATCGGGCCAGAACTGATGGCCGGGAGCGGCCACCAATGCCTTCAAGAGCCGCAGTGCCTCACCCGTGGAACCTGGGCCACCGAGATAGCCTTGACCACCTAGAATGCGGATGAAGGCATTCTCAGTGAGCGGACACGTGGCCCAGCCATCCACGGTGGCGAAGGCTTCAAAAAAACGGAGCGCTGCTGCTCGATGTGGGTGATTCGAGTCGCCCAGCGCGATCAGCACATTGACATCAAGCAGGTGCATCACGGCTTACCCGTGGCGAGGTCAATGACTCTGGCGTCCTCTTCATCATATTCATGGTCAATGAGATGCTGAACCTGATCCGCCGTCATGCCTTGGCCGCGTTTTTTCAGACTGAGAATACCAAATGGCCCAAGTTCGTATTTCTCGGGGTCCGGGTTTTCAAGGTCAGATGCAGGCCGAATTTCCCGTCGCAACGCATGTTCGATGATGGCTTTGAGTGTGGTTTTGCGCCGGACAGCGATCGCCTTCGCCTCCAGCAAGAGGTCGTCCGGCAAATCGAGCGTCGTCTTCATGATATGGGTGATGATATGGGAATATGGGTGAATGTCAAGGTGCGGACTGAAGCGCGAGGAAAGCGATGAGCTCGAAATTGCCTCCTCATGCACGGCGTCGTTCGAAATTCAGATCGAGGGTGGGTGTCTATCAAGCCGTTCTCGCAGAATGATTTGCGGATTTCGTGAGCCGGAGCGCCGCGGAACCGGAGCGAAGTGAAGATAGCCCCGCAACCTTTTTTGCTACGCCGGGGCAAACAGACGAAGTCAAAATGGATGGCGGGCCGTTACCATCTCATTGGAATGACGAAATCGGGATGCCCGACAATACAGATTCTCCGGAAATCACCGCGTCATCTCGCCTTCTCGCGAAGATGCACTGCCGTAACTGGTGTGGGTGGTCAGGCCGAGGGGAAGTTTCAGCAATCGCAGGTAGGTCAGCACCTGCCTGGAATGAACCGGCATGAGATTCTCCACAGATGTGAGTTCCATGAGAAGAGTGTCCTCCACCATGAGGTCCGCACGGAAACCCTCAACGAACGTGAAACCGGCGGAGTGAATCCCGATGGGCTGTTGCCGTTGCACCCGCAGCCTGCGTTCGTCTATCAGCTTGGCGAGCACGACTTCATCAACCGCCTCCAAGAGCCCCGGCCCAAGGTCGCGATGAAGTTGGAAGGCGCAATCCACTACGATCGCAGCGACTTCCTCTTTGTCCCTTCGCGGCTTCGTGCCTTCGTGTGAGTCGTTCATGCCTTGCCTTCAGTGATGCGGGTGTCGGGGAGGGTGCCGTAGTGGAGGAGGTCGCGGTAGTTCTTTTGCTCGTTGCGGCTTCATGCTCTGGTCAGCGTGGCAAACGGCAAACCCCAAGCCGCCAGGCGTTGGGTGAGGCGGTCGGTATGGCCGCCGGGTGTGATGTGTGCGAAGGAGACTTCGTCGGCCAGGGCGGCGACGAACTCGTTGCGGCGGGCGGCCAGTTCGGCGGTGACGCGGCGGGCGCTCGGCTGGAGGCGGGACAGGATCAACATCCGGCCGCTGGCGACGGCGACGGCCCATTGAGCGGGCAGGCGTTCCAACATGCCGCGGGCGGGGCAGAGAATCACCGGGGCATCGCCGCGCAGCAGGATTTGCAGGCATTCCTTTTCCACCGGCGAATGGAAGCCGCTGATAATGCAGCGGCGTTCGTCGCGCCACGTGGCCGCTTGGTCGTAGGTGGTGAGAATGACGCTTCCGGGGCAGCGGGTGGAGCAGAACAGCGCGGTCTTGGGCAAGGCGAGCAGATCGAGGTTGCCGAGGGCGGTCAATTGGGCGGGCGCGGCGTCACCCAGCCGCTCGCGCAAGCGCGACGGATAATGGGGGTCAGCAGAGGTGAGCAGGGTCGGTGTCATTACCTATGACAACGGCAGTTCAGCCTGATTGGCATCGTCATTGGCCGGCAGCGGGGCGAATTGCCACTGACCATTTTCCAGATAGCACTCGCTGATGCAAAAGGCTCGGTGCCACCGGCTGTTCTTCATGCGGGCAGGTCCGGCCTTCCACTTCTTTACCACCTCTGCCGCTGGGCTAGCCACTTCAGCTTGAATACTCCTCTTTTTCTCGCCAAGAACGGTGCGGAAGCTGCCGATGAGCAGGTCTGCGATTTGCAGGAACTGAAAGTCGTCATATCCCTGAGCATCTGCTTGCCGTTCAACTCCGTGACGGTCATCTACCAGAACGCCGTCGGGGATTTGGCAATAAGGGCGCAAGCCCGGCTTAAGCTTCCCGATAATACGATTTTTGTCTATGTGCCGACGGTGGTGTTCGTGGCCGTCAAAGTGAATGCTGGAAACCGTGATCGGATGGTCTTCGTCGAAGAGCAAATGCAAACCGCCCTTGAAGCCCATACGAAACGTCGTCTCAACCTTTGCCCCGTAATCCAAGATGGGCGCGAGCAACTTATGTCCATCGCGCTCACGGAACACAATCAGCTTCAGACCAAGCGCCTGATCTACGCGGATGATTTCGCGAAATGCCGTCGCCTGCCTCTTCTGCTGCGGATCGCCGGTGCGGGAACTGACCAAAACTTTCTCCACCTTGCCCTTCGTATCCTGCATCATGGCGTTGACCGCAAGTTGCACCACCGCGCGGCTACACTGAAATCTATTACCGCAGCTTTTTACCTCTTTGAGGGACAGCGGAAAATTGAAGTCGGTTTCCAGGCGAACTGTGGCCAAGTGCGCAAGAATAACTTGGCGGGTGGAACGCGGGACAAACAAAATGCCGTGCCAGTAACCGGCTTCTTTAGACTCGTCATGGTAAACGTCGTATTGCACAGGAGCCGCCCTTTGGATTCTTATTCTTCGTCAGTTTCCGGGCCGCGGCCGAGGCGGTATTTTGATGTCGTAGTTGATGATGAAATCCAACTCCTCCGCCGTGAACCCGTAGCGGCCCGCCGTGACCATGTCGATTTCGTCGAGAAGGGGTATCATAAGAGAAATAAGAGAAGCGTTGCGTTTTGAAACTTGTTTCGATCAGAGACTGGCGGCTTCGATCGTTTCGCTGATGGCAGATGAGTCGTGGTAGGGGCAGAAGAGATCGCAGACGGAACGCCCGATTTCGAGCGCGGTTTCATCCCAATCCTGCCGGTCGGGATCGTAAATCATGGCCCGCTTGATGGCGGGTTGGGCTGCCTGAAGATCTTTCCACCGCCAGCCCCATTGCTGCATGTAGCCATGGAGATTTGTTTTTCGGTCCACCACCTCCATGGCAAGGCCGTGACCTGATTCGAGGAAATAGCTGACGCGGATCGCCTTTTCGAGACGTCCCTCCAAGGGATGGTTGCGCTTGGGTTGGAGGTGGCGGGCGGCAAATATCCGCTCGACACTTTGTCGCACCACACTTTCTTCGACCGCTTCGGGTTCATGCCGGTTGATAAGCTGCGCAATGGCGAGCAGTCCTTCGGCGTAAATTTGGATGTCAACCGCCTCCACCGGCAGCGACACGCCGCGAAGAAGTTCGAAGCCATCGCGTTCGATTTCGTAAAATGCGAGCTTATCCGCCATCAGGTTGCCAAGTGCTTGCGTGTCGATATTAAGCCCTTCGCCGGTTAACCGACTGAGAATCCGTCCGCCATCGGATAGAATCGCCGAGCGTAGGGCGACGGGATGCAGCTCGAAAACGATTTGCACCCCATCGGGCAGCATGAGTGGATAAGCGAAATGGGCGCGACCCTGCTCCCACTCGATTTGCAGCGTCTTCTGCCAGAAGCCGGTCAGGCTCTCACGGATTTCGTGGATGAGTTGGTTTCCATCGGCAATCATAGTAGCTCTTGGTCAAAGTCGAGTTGGATATTCCAGCGGTCCGCCGACTTTTTGGTGAAATCCCTCAGGTCGGTCGGAGAAAAATCAGGAAGCGGAATGTGACGATTGTGGTCCTCGTCTTTACCGGGCAGATTGGGATCAATCACATTTTCATGCCATCCCTTGGGAATGTATTCCTTGTATTTGCGCATCACCCGCACTGGAGAGTAACCGATCCCACGCACGCGAGGGCCGGCAATACAGAATCCGGATTCGAAACGGGTAACAAGATGGGGATCGCTGGTATGAACGAAGAGACGCATGTCTTCGTGATGCCCATCCATCAGGGCCAGGCGAGCGTCCAACTTGTGCCCCTTGCTGCCGTAGTGCCGAAACTCGGTGCTCTGCCCTTCTTGCAGGCATTTGGGAGCCTTGACGATCTCCTGGAGGCGATGGCTTGGGATGGGGTAAAACTTCATCAGCGCGTGTTGGGGATTTTACATTCTGCGATAACGGGAGCCGCATCCAAGTTTTGGTGATTTCTTCTGGTCTCCCAACGCACTCGCATTCTCAGAGAGCCACTTCCGAAGAAACGGCTCCTGCACAATCGGGAATCTCATGGCCTGTGCGTAAAGGGTATCATAAGCAAGTTCTCCACTCTGGTTGAGCATGGTTTCCAGCGTTGCGGAGGCCTTTCTTTCAAAGTGGGACCGCAGCCGTTCCAAATGGGCATTATCAGGAAGCTCCTCAGGCTGAAATAGGGAAGGCTGACCAGTTCTGGCCACATTTCGCCGATCTTTGGCCCTAGCCCGCAAGATTGGGGCCTGTTTCAAAGCCTTACGCTCGGCGGTCTTAAAGACTTCGATACCTTTGATGTGGCGTGTCGCATAGACCAGGTGGTAGTGCGTTCGATCCTTGGTGGGGTTCTGCACCAGCGCAGTGGAGACGAAAGGATAACCACCCACTTCCCCAAGTCGTTCGGCGTAGGAAAAAACCATCTCGTCCTCTCTTTCCTGGCCGGACAAGTTTGCCAGGCGATAGGCGTATTCCTCGCTGTCATACAGCTGGCGAAAACCTTCTTGAATGCTCAACCGATCGTCCTCGATAAACCGCTGGATGTGCCCGGTCATGAAGTTAACCAGCACTTCGCATGGCTGGATTTGGATCAATGGTGCAAGATGCGAGAGGCTGAAGCCTTTCCATCCCTTGGGGTCAACCAGAATGAAAGGAAACCAACGGCCTTTCTTCTTTGATCCGATGCTTTGCACGATCTGTGGTATGGCCTCCTCAAAGGGTTGGTTGATTGCTTCAACATGGATGTCTTGCTGCTTTTGACAGAACGCGAGGAGTTGTTGGTAATTGTCAGGATCCTTTTCCAGAAAAACGCACTCCACTGAAGGTTCTTTACCTTTGGATCTCCAAGTGTTCTGTGCCGACCGGAGTTTTGAAAGTGCTATGCCAAAGGAAGAGTCTTCGAATGACTCGTTATCTGTGGTCTGCCAAGGCCCGGCAAACGCATCCACATAAGTCAAGCCATCGGCCCAAGACAGAATCTTGTGGGCGAAGTCTGCAAGATAACTCTTTAGAATGATGTGCTTGATCTGCGACTGCTCGCGGTCAGCGTAGGGGTCATTCGTCGGCTTCATGGTCATTCTAGGCGCTGATCAAATCCCGAAGAAGTGCTTTGCGGTCAGCTGCGGAGCTGACTGGATTTGCTGGAATCACGGGAAATTCGTCGTAGGTGCGTCCGTCGAGCAAACGTCCTGCTTCGGTCTTGCGCACACCGCCCCACTGTTTGAAGAAGAATGGGACTTTGGACCGGCGGCATTGGGCACGAATCGCACGGACCCATGCGGGTTGGATCGGACGAGCACCATGGCCGCTTTCCCCGCCCACAATGGCCCAGGAGATGCCACTCAGATCAAAGTCCCCCAAGTCTTCCAGCAGGGGCTCGATGGAGAGAAAGGCCACGGCTGGGTGGGCGCGGCGAAGCAGATCGATGCGTGGCAGGCCGTGCGCACGATTCTCCACGCTCACGCCCCACCAGATATGATTTGCCCCAGCGGCTTGTTTCAGCTTGCCCCGCAAGAGCTGGGACATGCGATCGGCCCGCTTGGTCAGAATCTGAAAGGTGTGCCAGTTGGCCGCGAGCATGACACGGCAGATTTTCTCGATGTATTCATCGGGAACATCTTCGTGGAAAAGATCGCTCATGGAGTTGACGAAAATCCTCCGGGAAGTGTTCCAACGGATCGGATCCCCCAGCTTTTCCGGGACAAGGCGCAGATCGAAGCCGAACTCAAAAGGATGCCCGGGCACACCGCGAAATCGTTCCGCAAAGGTCTCCGCATAACAATGCTTGCACCCGGGGCTCACCTTGCTGCAACCCCGCACCGGGTTCCACGTGGCATCGGTCCATTCGATTTTTGACTGTGAACTCATCAGGATATGATTCCATAGGGGGTGGGACATTTGTCGTCCAAGCCGCTGTTCTCCATCCTTTTTCTCATGGTTTTGGTGCAGCAAACTTACCCTGCTTTACAACGTCGCGGTAGGGGTTGATGCGCTCCAGGAGTGCGAAACCGACGAGATCGGTCTTGGCCACCCGCAGGCCGTGGAAATGATCGCACGCTTCCTGCGGTCCGTTCGTGCCAAGGTATTTCACCGCGACCTGTTCGGCGAGATATAGCGTTGCCGGATGATCCAGCCGCTTGAAATTTGCGATGGTAAATTTGGTAATCATGTAACGGAGGGCTGTAGGTTTTTGTTCACACGAAGGCACGAAGACGCGAAGGATGGGTGGCCGTTGACGACCCGTTTGCAGCCTTCGTTGAAGGTGGCGGCTCCGAAATGGAGGAGCAGGCCGAGGGGAAGTTTCAGCAATCTCAGGTAGGTCAGGACTTGCTTGGAATGCACGGGG
>JBDNCR010000079.1:0-7132 GCA_046719555.1 Verrucomicrobiia bacterium
CCAGGAAAACTGCCGCTGCCAACAATAAAAACCGATCCACCCATCCCATCGGACGAAAGATCACCAACAAAAGCGCCAACAAAAGCGCACTTGCCAACAACCCAAAACCATTGCACTCCGCCGCCACCTCAAACGGGTGCCGTCCCACCACCAAAATCAACCTCGGCACCTCCGGTTCCAACAACAGCAGCGAATTACTAATACCCAACCAATTCAAAACCCACGCCGTCTGCTGCCCCGCATTCAAACGCATCGGCCAATCCAACACCGGCAACACCACAATCAATAACGTATACACCACAAACACCCCTAACACCCCCAGCCCAACACCCTGAGCTCGTGGCCCGGCAAAAAACACAATCCACGCCACCACCGCCAACCCTCCCGCCACCAACACCAGAAACCCCGAACCCGTCACCAAAGCCACCCCCAACACCCCAAACGACCCCGTCAAATACCCCGTCGCCATCCGCCCCATCCTCAGCACCACCGGCATCCTCCGCCCCTCCGTCTCCAACAACGCCGCGCACCCCAACAACAAGACCAAAAAAGCATGCTGCAACTGCTCATGCATCGCCGTCTCCCGCCCCATCCACACCAGCGTCGGCCAAAACAACGCCACCGTCACTCCCAACAGCCCCACTGCCAACCACCGTTCCATCACCTCCAAACCCGACCATGCCCCGGCAATCCGGTCCCGAAACCGTTCCGCCTCCCTCACCTCAACTCGCCGATCGGATCCCATCCTCCAACCTACCCCTCCAATAAAACCCCGCGCAAGTCCCGCGCCCCCTTTTCACCCCAACCCCCGCTCCTCCACCTCGTCCTCATCCCACCCCAAATAATGCCCAATCTCATGTAACAACGTCACACGCACCTCCTCACGGAACCGGTCCAAATCCCGACCCGCCTCCTCCCAAATCGACTCCACAAACAACGTAATGCACGGAGGTCCCTCCCCCGCCTCATCCGCCTCATTCCACGGTGCCCCCTCAAACAACCCCAACAACTCCTCCTCCTCTGTCCCAGTCTCCCCACCCCATTCCTCAATGGTCCCCAACAACCGCACCGCACACCGACTCATCGGCTCCGCCACCTCCTTCGGCAGCTCCCGCAACACCCGGCGCACCTCCTCCTCCCCAACCCGCCGCAACTCCTCACTCGCACTCACCGCCCCATTCCGTCCACAAGAAACCCCGAGGCCGCATAATCCCTCACCCCCTCCTCCAACGAGAACTTCGGCTCATACCCCAACTCCGTCCGCGTCCGCGACAGATCCGCCTCCGTATGCGGCTGGTAAAACGAATACGGATTATCGAAATATTCCGGTTCCCAACTCATTCCCAACACCCCGTTCAATACCGCCACCAACTCATTGAACGAACGGGGCCGACCCGAACCCACATTGTAAATCCCGCTTCGGCCCGCCTCCAAAGCCGCCAGCGTGCAGGCCACCACATCCTTCACATAAACAAAATCTCGCTTCTGCTCCCCAAACTTAAACAAACGGGGTGCCTTCCCCTCGTGCATCTGCCGCGCCAAATGAAAAATCATGCTCGCCGACAACCCCTTGTGCCCCTCCCGTGGCCCGTAAACATTGAAATACCGCAACCCCACAATCTTCCAACCCGGATCCACCGCCGCATAACGCCGCGCCAAATTATCCAGCACCGCTTTCGAAAACGCATACACATTCGCCGGCGCCGCCTCATCCTCCTCTCGATTAACCCCACCGCCAATCCCATAAGTCGCCGCTGAAGAAGCATAAATCACCGGCGTCCCCTTCGACTCCACAAACTCCAACACCCGCCGAAACCCCTCCACATTATCATGCACCTGCAACCGCTGATCATGCTCCGTCGTGTCCGTGATCGACGCCAAATGAAACACCGCATCCCAACGCGGTTTCCCAAACTGCTTCTCCCAATCCAACCGGGACACATCCGCCGCCACCACATCCCCGCGAAACCCTCGCAAATTTTTAAAATCTCCGCTCCGAAAATCGTCCACCACCGTAATCCACGCCTCGGGAAACCGAGCCTGAATCTCAAGCACCAGGTTCGACCCGATAAACCCCGCTCCCCCCGTCACCAACACCGCACGCATCTTCTGCTCTTTTCCCATAGCCCAGCAACCTGCCACATTCCCGATGTCGGTAGAAGTTGAAAAAGGAATACCTTATGCTACTTCCTCCCCAGCCATGATTCGATCGGCGCTCCTCGCCCTTACCCTTACCCTCACCCTCGCCCCCAACGCCGGCTTGGCCACCGACATCTCCCGCCCCGACATCGTTGACCCCTCCTCGTTCCGGGCCGATCGCCTCACCGTCTCCTACGAAACCTCGGCCCTCTTCGATATCGGGAACCGGAACGACTACTTCATCGTCCCGCAAATCGCCACCGTCGGCTGGCAACTGGACGACATCGGCAACTCCGGCTGGCTCCGGGGCAACACCGAATTCCTCTTCTCCGGCTTCTTCAACCCCGTCCTCCATGGACCCGAAAGCCGCTTCGTCGGCGCCGCCTTCGGCCCCCGTTACAACTTTGTCCAGCCCGGCTCACGCTGGATTCCCTACATCGAATCTCGGGTCGGCTTTTGCTTCACCAACAGCGGCACTGTCCGCGACGCCCAAGGCCAAGACTTCTGCTTCACCTTCTTCGTCGGAACCGGAGTCCGCTACCTCATCGACGACCACTGGCAACTCTCCGTCGGTGCCCTCTATCAACACATCTCCAACGGTGGTCTATCCGAACCCGCCCGAAAAAATAGCGGTCTGGACATCCTCGGGCCCAAACTCGGCCTCCACTACGCCTTCTAAAGCTCCACGCCTCCTGGCTCGCGCTTGCCCCGCCCCGGAGCCAAGCCTCAACCCATCAAATCAACAGCCGGGCAGGGTTCTCCAACAAACCCTTCAAGGCCTGCATGAACTGAGCCGCCACCGCACCATCGACCACCCGGTGATCGGCCGACAACACCAAAGCCATCCGATGTCCCACCACCAATTCATCCCGCTCATTCACCACCGGCTTCTTCACCGCATTGCCCACCGCCAAGATCGCCGCCTGCGGCGGATTGATAATCGCAGAAAAGCGATCCACCCCATACATCCCCATATTCGAAACCGTAAACGTTCCCCCGGTATACTCTTGCGGCACCAACTTCCCATCCCGAGCCTTCGCCGCCAAGGCCTTCGCCTCGTCACTGATCTGCTTTAAATTTTTACTCTGAGCATCCCGAATCACCGGCGTAATCAACCCATCCGGAATCGCCACCCCAAACGCCAAGTGCACCGCTCCATACTGTCGGATCGCATCCCCCTCAAAGGAAGCATTAATCGCCGGAGCCTGACGAATCGCCTCCGCCACCGCCTTCATCACAAAATCATTCAAACTCAACTTGAACGGTTTCGGCAATTGCTCAAAGCCAGCATTCAACGAGGCCCGCAACGCCGCCACCGGCGCGGCATCAATCTCATACTCCACATAAAAATGCGGGATCTGCGTTTTGCTCTCTAACAAACGCCGGGCAATCGTCTTGCGCATGTTCGTTAGACCCACCCGCTCCTCCTTCGCCACCGGCCCCGTCGGAAAAACATTCCAACCCCCACCCTGACTGGCCCCAGCCGCCACCACATCCTTCTTCACAATTCGACCCCCGGGGCCTGTGCCGACCAACGACGACAAATCAACCCCCAACTCCTGCGCCACCTTTCGGGCCAAAGGCGACGCCTTCACCCGGCCCGGCAACGCCGCCTTGCTCCCCATCCCTGCTGGCTCAACTTTGGCCGGAACCGCTTCCACCGCCGGAGCAACCGCCGGAGCACCCGACTCCTTCGACTCCGTCTCCACGGGCGCCGCCGAGGTCGGCAAATGGTCCACCGATTCCCCTTTCTCCCCAAGATAAGCCAGCGGACTGCCACATCGAGCCGTGCCTCCCTCCTCCACCACAATCTTCAACAACACCCCGCTATCAAAAGCCTCCAACGGCATCGTCGCCTTATCCGTCTCAATCTCCGCCACCGCATCCCCCGACTCTACCGACTCACCCACCTTTTTGTGCCACTTCACCACCGTCCCTTCCGTCATGGTGTCACTCAGTTTCGGCATGTCGATGGCGATAGGCATAATCGTTTAAAATCAGCAGTCCGTTAAACTCGCGGGGGGATCATCTCAACGCAACACCGGAATCAGCCTCGCCAACAAGCTTTCAGCCAATGGTTAGGGCCGCCTTCACAATACGGTCCACGTTCGGAAGCTGGAACTTCTCCAGCGGATCCGAATAAATCGCCGGCGCATCAATCGCAGACAACCGCTTCACCGGCGCATCCAACCAATCAAAAGCCTTTGACTGGATCAAATGCGAAATCTGCGCACCCACCCCACAAAACGGTTTGTTCTCCTCCACAATCAAGGCCCGATTCGTCTTCTCCACCGACGCCAGAATCGCCGCCTCATCCAAGGGCCGAATCGACCGCAAATCCACAACCTCCGCATGAATATCGTGCTCCGCCGCAAGCAACTCCGCCGCCTTCAACGCCATGATCACACAACGGCCATGGGCAATGATCGACAAATCGGTTCCACTCCGCTTCACCTCCGCCAACCCCAGCGGCACCAAATACTCCTCCTCCGGCACCTCCCACGACTCCCCATAAAGCAGCGTGTTCTCCATAAAATAAACCGGATCATTATCCCGAATCGCCGACTTAATCAGCCCCTTCGCATCATAAGCCGTCGCCGGACACACCACCTTCAATCCCGGCACATTCGCAATCGCATTCTCCGGAGTATGCGAATGAGTCGCTCCCACATTGGTCCCTCCATTGGCCGGTCCCCGAATCACAATCGGGCAGTGAATCTTCCCCCCCGACATATACCGAATCGCCGACGCATTATTGATCATCTGATCCCAAGCCACATACGCAAACGAGAAAAACATCAACTCCATCACCGGCCGCAGCCCCAACATCGACGCCCCAATCCCCATCCCAATAAACCCGGCCTCCGAAATCGGCGCATCGATAATCCGTTTGTCCCCATACTTCTGCCACATCCCCTCCGTCACCTTATACGCCCCGTTATACTGCGCCACCTCCTCCCCAATAATCACCACATTCTCGTCGCGCTCGATCTCTTCCGAAAGCCCCTCGCGCAACGCCTCCCGGTAGGTTAACATCCTTGCACTCATGCGTTTACATCTCGTCGTTAAAAAACAACCGCCCCTGGGAAGCCCGCGCCTCAGGATGATCCGTCTCCCAGTAAACATCCTCCATGATCGACTCCGGCTCCGGAAACGGACTCTCCGCGGCAAACTTCGCCGAAGCCTCCGCCTCCGCCTTCGCCTCCCGATCCATCGTCTCGTAGGCCTCCTCCGTTAACACCCCCTCCTCCATCAGCTTCTGCCGAAATAACTGAATCGGATCCCGGTTCCTCTTATAATCCTCAATCTCCTCCCGCATCCGATACTTCTCCGCATTGGCATCCGCCACCGAATGTCCCCGGTAACGATAGGTATCAATCTCCAACAACGTCGGACGAGAAGCCCGATACGCCCGCTCCATGGCCCGTGCCGTATGCGCCCGCACCTCATAAAGATCCTGCCCATTGCACACATCCCACTCCATATCGTAACCCTCCGCACGCCGCGCCAAATGATCTCGGAAAGCCGATGACCGGGCCAGACTGGTTCCCATCGAATACTTGTTATTCTCAATCACATAAATCACCGGAATGTCCCACAACGCCGCCAAATTCAACGACTCGTGAAACGCCCCCTGATTCACCGCTCCATCCCCCAGATAACACAAACAACACCCCTGAATCCCCTTGTACTTCAAATAAAACGCCAAACCCAAACCCAACGGCGTCTGTCCCCCAACAATCCCATGCCCACCCCAAAAATTCTTGTCCGGCGCAAAAAAATGCATCGACCCACCCTTCCCCTTCGAACAACCCGTCGCCTTCCCATACAGCTCCGCCATGCACTCATTCATCGTCATGCCCACCGCCAAGGCATGGCCATGGTCCCGGTAAGCGGTAATCACATGATCGTTCGGACCCCGCAACGAAATCGTCCCCACCGCCACCGCCTCCTGCCCATTGTAAAGATGCAAAAATCCCCCAATGTGCCCGGCCTGATACGCCTTCAATGAACGCTCCTCAAACCGCCGAATCCGGATCATATCCCGCAGCAGCCCCAACTTATCCCCCGCCGTCAAACCCACATTCGCCGGATCGGCCGCATAACCCTTGCCCGAGGCCCCAGTCTCAGCAGCATTCTTTTTCGCAGTCGCAGTCGCCATGAGATTCTTCCTACCTGACGGACGAAAATCCCCCCGTCAGGCTCAATCGGTCTAGGGAAAGAACCGGGCGGTGACAACCGTTTTCACCGACCCCCTCTCCCCAGCCGAAAGATTAGCTCACCCTCCGAACTCGTCCAGTCTCGCCGGAATTTCTTGGAAAATAACCCCGCACCCCAACAACCCCACCCCAACCCTGACACACCTGCCACATAGAAAGTGGTGCAGTCGATCATTTGCTGCCTAAATTATCCCCCAATGGCCGTGACCCCTCAGGAAACCCAGAACCCCTCCCCTCCCACCGGCAAACGCACCCGGTGGCGCCCGCCTCCCGTCCCCCCGTCCCTCCTGGCCCGCGCCACCATCCTCACCCTCGTCTTCCTTCTCCTTCTCATCGTCTCCCTCCTCGCCATCGTCCGCTATTTCGGGCTCCCGGCCCAAGCCGCCCTCTTCCTCAAACAAGAACTCCAGCGCCAAGGCATCGAAGCCAGCTTCGGCAAACTCTACCTCGATCCCCTCGGCCGCGTCGTCGGTCGCGATGTCAGCGTCTCCAAACTCGCCGGCTCCGACGAACACTTCTTCACCGTCGAGCGCGTCCGCTTCGACCTCAACTGGATCTCCTGGTGGCGGGGCAACCCCATCGTCTCCGGCATCATCCTCGAAGAAGCCTCCTTGCGCTACGCCCTGGCCGAAGACACCGCCATTACCCTCACCCGCGTCCGCATCGACCTCTCCTTCGACCGACGCAAACTCGTCGTCCGGGACGGCCGCTTCTTCCTCGGCCCCATCGAATTCCGCTTCACCGGCATCGTCCGCTCCTCCGATTGGACACTC
>JBDNCR010000008.1:0-13169 GCA_046719555.1 Verrucomicrobiia bacterium
TCGGCCCCAAGGCCATTGGATCAATGCCATCACGGCCCTTATCGCCGCCGTCGATCCCATCACCTGCGAGGAAAATGAACTGGTCCGTTACCTCCACTACCTCGTCGGGCAAGGACAACGGCCCGGGAAATTTCTACCCATGCCCGGAATGTTGCCCGAAAAATACGACGTCCCCGACGGGGCCTACTACGACGACATCCGCCCCCAAGCGTTCGCTCAAAGCTCCTTCCTGGCTGCCTGCACCAGCCTCGGCGTCCGGCGCCTCCCTTTCGGCCTGGCTGTCCGGCCCACCCAATTCCTCAGCCAACTCACCGCCTACGCCTGGCGTCACTCTTCCCTCGACTTTCATTTCAAGGCCTCGCACGACGGCGTTCACATCAACGGCGTCCCCCTGCCCCATTCACTCCAACTCCCCGAAGATCGCCTTCCGCCCGGATCCATCACCGTCAGCGTCGGAAACCTTCCCCAAACCGGGACCCTCGCCCGTTCCAACGTGGTCCTTCACTCCGTCCGCTCCTCCGATCACGAAACAATCTACGAAATCGACGCCCCCGGCCTCAGCGAACTGGCCTTCACCCAACGACCCCAGAGCTTTCACCTCAAACCTCCCATCCTTCCCGAGGCCGTCTGGACCAACGAAAGTGGCTTGGCTTTTGTCCGCTTCAACGCCGTCGGACCGCGAACCATCCACTGCACCTTCGCCTAGAGCTCACCGCCCAACCCTAGGGCACACCATCCAACACCAAACGGATCGGATAATGATCGCTGAGCGCCTTCGGCACCGGCCAAACCGTCATCCACGGTTGCGGCCCTCTCATCGTCGCGGCCAGAGCACGGGACAGAAAAATGTGATCAAAGTCATTCGGAGGATATCTCCCGTCCCCGGGCAAAGTCACCGCTCGTTCTGCCGTCATCCCTTCACTGGCCAGGACAAATCCCGCCTGACGAACTTTCTCCAAAGTCGGGTCTTGGGCAAACCGGGGATCGCGCGGTGACGTGTTGAAGTCGCCCATGATCACCACGAAGTCTCGTTCCGGATCCAGCCCAAGTCGGCGGAGATCCGCCAGCCAATAATCGATCGCCCGCGCCCGGCGAAGAGCCGCCGCCTCAATCCCCCCGCGATTACTTTTCAGGTGAACGCCATACACATACAAAGGACGATCCTCGGCAAGCGGAATCTTGGCCCCCAGAATACCCCGGCTCGGCCGGTCGGCTGTTTGCGGCAACCCACTAAAATCGAGAGCCCACACCGATTCCCACGGCAGCTTGCTCAACAGGGCAATCCCTTGATTGGGCAATTCTGGATTCTCGTCCTCAGGCCGGGGAATCGCGGTGCAGGCGAGATGCGAAAACCCCGCATCCAGCTTCCCAAGACTGGCCACATCGCGAATTTCCGTCGCCACCATGATCGTCGGGTTTAATTGACGAATCTTTCGAGCCACTCCGGCGATCCGAGCCGGAACGCCGCGATCCTTCAGACTCGTGTCTGGCCGTTGAGTCGGAAACCATTCAATGTTCCAAGACACAAGCACGGGCGGCCCGGAAGGCGCCGTTTGGCCTTCAATCACCCGGATTTCAGGCTGGTGAAGCGCAACAGGGAGCAAGAGCTCTTCGGCCTGCCCCCAAACCGCCGAAATCCACGAAGCGGCCAGGACAAGGAGAACCCCAAAGGTTTTCACGGCTTCAATCAAAAAGTTCCGCCTGAGTCACCGAGCCATGCGATGCGGGCGCGGGGTTGACTGAACCAAGCACCGCTTCTGCCTCCCGGAGAAAAGTGCGGAACTGGAGCGAACGGAACAGATCCACCTGAGCTGTCCAATCGGGCTTGATCACCAACTCGTCCAAAGGAATCGGCAGCGGAAGCCGATCGCGCAACGCCACCATCCGGCGATTCGTCACAATCACGTCGCGAGCCGCCAAAAACGCCTCGCGGAGCTTGCCTTCAGGAATCTTCTCCGGATCGGCCAACAGAGCCTCCAACGAACCAGCCTCCTGGAGCCATCGCGCCGCTGTCTTTGGACCCACCCCGGGAACTCCTGGGATGTTGTCCGAGGAATCACCCGTGAGCGCCAGCAAATCCCCAATCAAAGCAGGAGCTACGCCCCACTTCGCTTCAACCTCTGCAGCCCCGAGCAAGGCATAACTTTCCTTACCAGGCTGGTAAACCAAACAGCCCGGACCTACCAGCTGCATCAAGTCTTTGTCGTTGGTCGCCAGGATCGTTTCCCAGCCCGCCTCCCTCGCCGCGCGCGTGTAACTGGCCATTAAATCGTCGGCCTCTTCCCCCTCCGTGATCAAGGACCGAAACCCAAGCAGCGGAACCGTGCTGCGGATCAGCGGCATCTGCGCATCAAGATCCGGTGGGGTTTCGGCCCGGTTGCCTTTGTAATCCGGAAGAAGCTCAAGCCGCGCGGTCGGCAAGCCGACATCAAAAGCAACCGCCGCATGGGTCGGTTTCAAGTCGGCCATCATCCGCTTGAGCGCTTTAATCACCCCGAAAAGCGCGTTGACCGGCCGCCCATCCGGCGCAGTCAAGGAACGAATCGCATAGAAACTCCGGAACGCGTAGTAACTTCCATCAACTAACACCAGCCTTGGCCGCGCACCTTCACCCGAACTTTCCATCGCCTCGGTCTAGCAACCTTCGCCCAAAACAAAACGGGAAAACCGACCCCACTTCACCGGCCTGATTCCCGGCCCACTCAGGCCCGCTCGATCGACCTCAGCCCGACCACCCTCCACCGGTTCCCCCAAGGCCCTTTCCCCGCAACCGCCAAAGCCGGGCCACCATCAACCCGCGTGAATGTCAGAGTTGCCCCGACCGCGGGTCAAAAGGGAATGGTCGCCGAGACGTCGATGATAAACGATTCACCCACATTCTTCCCGTGAAGAACATTCCCAAAGTTGAGGTTATACGAATTCCCAGCCGGGTCGAGATAACCGATCCCATACTTGATGGTGTCCGACTCCTCTCGTAACTCCTGGAAACGATCCAAACGGAAATCAGGCGAATCAAAATCAACCCCGGAAATGCTGTGAAGCCGTTGGTAGCCGAAACTCACAATCAAACGGTTGAAAAGAACCTTGTAGATGCCGACCCCACCAACAAATTCGTCCGGCACATCAAAACGGACGCGGAAGGCCGATGAGGCGTAGTAACCCAAACCGAGCCCTTCGTAGTATCGGCCAGCTAGCAGCGAAGGTTCGATTCCAAAGGCACCGTCACCCGGCGAATTAATGAACCCAGCCCGGTAGGTTCCGGAAAGAATCGCCCCGAGTCGGGCCGTCAGAGTCGGCGTCCAGAGGTTGTCCATCCGCGCCTCGTCGATCAGACGATACCGGAGTCCGATCAGGGTGTCGTTCAGTCCGTCAATGGTTTTTGGATCACCCGGAACCAAAACATTGTCCACATAAGCGATGACGTAACCAAGAGTGACATCCACCGCCAAGTCGTTGGTGATTCCATACTCCGCCGAAACCGAAGCCGCATGTTGCTGAATATCCTCAATGCCAAAATTCCGCAGCCGGATCGAATCTTTGGAGTTATAAAAACGATCGAACGTCTGATACGTGTAGGACGGAGTCACCGTAAATTTGCCCGCTTCCGGCGTGTACGCTCCTTGGCCCCAGAGCCGAACTGCGCCCACACCGCAAACCAGCATCAGCGTGTAAATGAGCGGTCTCATCGGAAAGCCGGAGCCTCCATATTGATCTTGTAACGTTCGGTCACGAAATATTCGAGAGCTGCCATCTCCCCTGGGGAAAGTGCCGGGGCCAAAGCGGGCAGATCCACCCGGTTCCGTAAACTGCGGGGAAGCTGTTCCTGCAGAAACGTCAGCCGTGTTCTCTGAATCCCCACCAAGGCCGGAGACGCTCGGCCCGAGGGCTGAATTCTGCCCGTAAACAAAGCCCGACCCAAACCATAAAGCTCCTCATCCAAAGGATTCTCCCTTTCCACCGGGGGACGAAGCGGCACGAATCGATACGTGCCGGAGGCCGCCAGGGGAGTCACCTCAACCGCCATCATGAACACCCACATGCAGCTCAAGAAGGTTCCCAACCGGCCCATCATCCCCGGACGGTAATTTTTGCATTAATTTTTTGCAAGGACAAACCACCCATTCTACTATCAGACAACTGCTTAGTCCACTTTCACTTATTAATACCATAAAAACCTTGCCGCTCATGCCTCTCGCCACGGTTCAAGTCAACCCAGGCTCGCCCGCCCTAACCCACGGCCCCCAAGGTCCATTCGACGGAACGTTGGATTAGAATTAAGATCGAACGTTCCCCACCATGACCGACGCCTCCCCACCCACCGGCGATCCTCTCCCGACCCCTCCCCGTCGCCGCCTTCGGTTCAGCGTCCGCAGCAAAGTCATTTTTGCCGTGGCGTTCACCGCCCTCTTGGTGGTTCTCGCAACCTCCATTACCGGTTACTACCTCCGCCGCAACGCGCTGTTAGAAGAGTTTCAAACCCTAACGCGAAGCATTGCCGCCACCGGAGCCATCGGAATCTCCGGAGAAGATCTCGCCCTGATCAACTCGAACGAAGACGCCGAAGAACCTGAGTTTCTCTTTATCCGCGAAAAACTCAAAACCATTCAAAAGGCCAACGGACTAACCGAGGAAGAGATTTACATCCTCCGCCCCCTGGACCTTGACAAATTCTCGACCGAATTTGTGGTCATGCTCCCGCAACCGCCGTTCATCGGGAACGAATACATCATCCGCCCCGAGAATCGGGAGGCCTTCCTCAAGGTGCTCAAAGAAGGAAAACCCGGAAGCACCAACATCTATCAAGACGATCACGGCACCTGGATCAGCGGCTATGCCCCAATCCTCGACCGCAATGGCAAGGTGGCCGCCGTGCTCGAAGTCGATGCCGAAATCTCCCGATTCCTCGTCCGAGCCAACGCCGAGGCCCTCACCTCACTCGGCGTCGGCATGGGCGTCTTCGCCTTCGCCCTCATTCCCGGAATCTTTTTGGTCAACCGCTTCACCAGCGGTCTGCGAGTTCTCAAACAAGCCCTCGACCGCTTCGACGCCGGCCAAGACCGGGTCGACCTCTCCCTCAACACCCGCGACGAATTGGAAGAGGTGGCCGAGTCCTTCAACACCATGGCCGCAAAACTTCAGGAATCGACCGAAAAACTCGTCGAAAGCCGTGACCAACTTCAAGCCACCAACCTCTCCCTTGAACAGCGGACCCTCGAACTCAACCGTTCCCTCCAACTGACCAACACCATCATGGCCACCGTGCAGGAGTCCCTCTTCCTCATCTCACGCGATGGCAAAATCCTCCCTGGCTATTCCGCCGTGATGGAAAAAATGTTCGGGCGCAGCTCACTCGAGAACTCTCCCTTCGCCGATCTAATTCGCGACCGTGTCACCGCCAAAACCTTCGACCTCTGGGAGCGATTCATGAAGGTGCTCTTCAATGAGCAAAAAACCAACCACCTCATCCCCAAGCTCAATCCTTTGAAAGAAGTGGAAATCGCCATCCAACTCCCCGATGGCCGGATGCAAACCAAATTCTTCTCCTTCCGTTTTGACCGTGTCTGGGAAGACGAGAAGATCACCTACGCCTTGGTCACCGTGGAGGACGTGACCGCCCGCATCGCTCTCAACCGCGAGATCAAAGAATCGGCCGCCCGAATCGAGCGCCAGGCCGAACTCCTCTTCGGCGTCATTCACGTCGAACCATCCCAACTCCGTGAGTTCATCTCGGTCAGCCGGAACGCCCTCGAAAAGGCCAGCGCCTCCCTTCGCGATGAAGGGACCACCGCCGGCTTGAGCCCTGCCGAGCGCCAACAAGCCTATCGCGAGACCATCGATCGCCTCTTCCGCACCATCCATCGGATCAAAGGAGACGCAGCCCTCCTCAAAGTCGGTTACTACGAACAGAAAGCCCACGACCTCGAAGACAAACTCCAACGCCTCCGTCGACAAGGGGTGATGGACGGCAAAGACTTCGTCCCCCTGGTCCTCGACCTTTCCGACATGATGCAAAGCTTTGATGACATGAGCGAGGTCATCGGACGAATCGCCTCCATGTACGGCAGCACCCCTCCTGCCCGGCCCGAAGAAACCAACGGAACCCTGAACCCGGCCAACCTCACCGCACTGGCCCGCAACCTCGCCCACAAACATGGGAAACTCGTTGAATTAAACATCACCGAATTCTCCGAAAACCTCATCCCGCCCGATTACCAACGCGGCATGCGTGATATCCTCGTGCAAATGATCCGCAACTCCATCGTTCACGGCATCGAAAAACCGGCCGAACGAGAAGCCATCGGCAAACCAACATCGGGCACCCTCCAGCTCCAGTCCGTCACCGAAGGCAACTGGCTGCGAATCATCTACAGCGATGATGGACGCGGACTGGACTACGAATCGTTGGCGCGCAAAGCCGTCGAACTTGACTCGGTCCGACCGGGAACCCTGGCCCGGCTGGTCGATTCCGAAAACAACCAATGGAAACTCGATGAATTGAACCAGCTCATTTTTGAACCCGGCCTCTCCACCGCCGCCGAAGCCGGAATTGACGCCGGGCGCGGGGTCGGGTTGGATCTCGTTCGGAATACCGTCACTTCCTGGGCGGGGCAGGTCTCCGTTCATACCGAACCCGGGGCTTGGTGCGCTTTCGTGATCGACCTACCTATGTCACCAGTCAAGGGAACCTAGTCCAGTGAAACTCCTCATCGTTGATGACTCCAGCATCGTGCGGCGCACCATCCTCCGTTCCATCGAAGTCGCCGGCATCGAACAGGTATTCGAAGCCTCCAATGGCCGACAAGCCCTGCAAATTTTCGAAGCGGAACAACCCGACCTGGTGACCATGGACATCACCATGCCCGAAATGGACGGCTTGAGCTGCGTCTCCCGAATCATCGATCGCCACCCCGAGGCCCGGATCTTGGTCATCTCCGCCCTCGGCGATGAAGCCACCGCAATGGAAGCCGTCGAACGCGGCGCCAACGGCTACGTCTACAAACCGTTTACCCCGGAAGAACTCAACGAGGCCTTCGCAGAACTCCTGGCCAGCCCCTCCTCCTAAACCGGCTAACCTCATGGAAGAACAAGACCTCAAAATCTTTATCGAATCGGTCGCCCACTACTTCGACCAGATCTTCGGCGAACAAGCCGTGGTCGATCCTCCTTTTCTCGGCGGCAAAGCGCTTCCTCTCCTCGACTTCACCGGAGTCATCGGCATTTCCGGAAAACAACAAGGCGCCGTCTATTTCACTGCCGACCGCGCCATGATCGCTGACATGCTCTCCTCCCTCGGGGAAGATCCCCTCGACGAATCCTTCCAAGCCGACATCGTCGGAGAGGTCGCCAACACCATCGCCGGAAATGCCCGCCGGGAATTCGGCGGCGACTTCCTCATCTCCGTCCCCATGGTTCTCCGGGGCGCCCCCGAAAGCTTCTCCCTACCCCGCAACACCCAGGCCTTTGTCATCCCCTTCGCCTGGCGACACCATCGCTCCTTCTTAATCACCGCCCTCGCCAGCGGCCCGAACTCCCCCCGTCGATCCACCGCCTGACCCCCCAAGCTTATGGCATTCCTCGCTCTGGCCGAACCCGATCCCTTGCAGCGGGAAATGATTGCCAACCTGCTCCAACTGATCGACCCCAAACGGGGCGTCTTTCAGGCCGAAACAGCCGCCCAAGTGCTGGCCATGGTCGAAGACCATAAAATCGACCTGGTCATCACCGAGCTTCGCCTCCCCGACTCCGACGGCCTGGAGCTCGTCACCCGAATCCATCACCTCGATCCCCCCATTCCCGTCATCGCCTTAACAGAACACCCCGACGACTTTCGCCATGGAGCCCTCCTGGCCGGGGCCGCTTCCGTCATCGGCAAACCGATCGATGCCGACCTCCTAGAAACCGAAGTCCATCGCTTGCTCCGGCTCCACACCCTCAAACCCCTCTACAACATCGCGCTCGAAGGGGTGCTCCAAATGGTATCGGCCCAGAATCGCGATTGTGTCCTCCAGATTCTCTCCGAAGAACAAAAAGGACGCTTCATCTTCCAAGACGGAAACCTGGTCCACGCCAGCACCCCTCCCCTCACCGGCCTGGAAGCCGTCCGGGCCATGATGGGCTGGACCATCCATCACTTCTCCACCAGCCCCCTCCGCCATCCGGTGACTCCCAACCTCCACGGATCTCTCGTCTCCGTCCTGCTCGATGCCGCCGTTCAAAATGACGAAGCCAGCGGCGATTCCATCAACCAAACGACCCACCATGATTGAGCAACAACTCAAATCGTTTATCGACGTGGCCGAGGGCTACTTCCGCAAAGTCACCCCCGACGGAGCCCAGCTCATGCCCCCAGCCATCCACTTCCAAGGTCATGAACTCATGGACTATACCGGCATCATCCAAATCTCCGGACTCACCGAAGGCCTGGTTTACATCACCGCCCCGACCGAAATGCTCGTCGAACTAACCCAAAGCCTCGGCGATTCCAACACCGACCCCGACAACCTCTCCGACCTCATCGGCGAAATCGCCAACACCATCTCCAGCAACTCCCGTCGGGATTTTGGCCCCCAATTCAAAGTCTCCGTCCCCAAGGTCGCACGGCGCGGTCAGGACTTCCCGTTTCCCCTCCCTCCAGCCTCCTTCGTCATCCCGATCCGCTGGCGGAACCACCAGTGCGAGTTGGTCATTGCTCTCACCGAATTTGCCTCCTGACCCGACCCGCGCATGGATCCCTACGCCGTCTATCGTCAGTCAGCCGTGTGTGCCGAGCGGATCCCCACGGTTCGACTCCGCAACATCGAATGGAGCATCCTCTTTACCCTTAACGAGGAACGAACCGTCCACGACCTCGCACGTCTGCTCTCCATCACCGTTGACCGGGCCCTCAAAGCCATCAACCACCTCATCGAGCTCGAATTAATCGAAGAAGCGGAAATCAGCTACGATCAATACATGCGAAACTCCGGCCAGGGAGCCGCCGCAGAAGAACTTAGCTCCATGGCCGAATTCCTTGCCCAAGGCCGGGCCACCGACGAACAAATCCAAGCAAAACCGCCCCCCCCGCGATCCTTTCAACTCCCCCCGCTTCCCGGGACTCAAACTCGGTCGCCGTCACCCGACCCTGAGCCCGCCCCCCGAAGCCTCCGGCTGGGCGCCCTGATCGAATTCATCGTTCAACAAGCCCCATCCCAGACCGAAGGCCAACTCGCCGCCTACCGAATCTTCCTTCGCGTGCCACCCGACCTCTTGAAGCGGAACGGCATCGTCTCCCTCTCCCTGTTGGAAGACTCCACCCTGGTCAACGATCCCGAATTACAAACCGCCCTCCTGTCCGCAACCGAATCCATCCTCGGCACAGCCGTCCCAGAATCGGTCCTCGTCTAAAGCGACCTAGCTCCCATGAGCCCCCTCCGCGGCCTTCCTCTGCTTGGGCCCGGCCTCCTCTCCCTGACGGCATGGATCAGTTTAGCCTGCCTCTCCCATACCACCCTCAACGTTCCTCTGCCCTGGTTCTTCATCAGCCTGACTCTCGCCTGGATCGGATTGGCTTGGGCTGTTTCTCAAGTGCGTCCCAACACCTCCTGGGCCGACCTCCTGTCGTGGGCGTTCCTCTTTCGCCTGATTGGCTGGAGCGCACAACCCATCTACGAAGACGATTATTTCCGCTACCTTTGGGACGGATTCCGCTTCTGGCAGGACGGCTCCCCCTACGGAACCGCACCCGCCCAATGGTTCGGCGATTCCTCCTTGCCTGACCGTTGGCAGCTCATCCTCGATCAAATCAATTATCCCAGCCTCTCCACCATCTACGGCCCTGCCTGCCAACTCCTCTTTGCGCTGGCTGCCGCCTGCGCACCGGGCAATTTACCCGTCCTCAAACTGCTCCTCCTGCTTACCGAGACGATGGCGTGGTTCATCCTCTACCGTTGCCTCCGCCCCCACACCCGCTCGGTTCATTCAAGAGAATCCCTGCCCCTAGCCCCGCGCAGCCTTCTCCTCTTGTCCTGGTGTCCTCTCTTGATCTTCGAAGGCTCCTTTCAAGCTCACATCGACCTTGCGGGTTTCGCTGCCCTTTTGGCGGCCTGGGCCCTCAGGCACCGGGCTCAACCCATGGCGCTGGGCATCGCATTATCCCTGGCCGTTGGCGTGAAACTTTATGCCCTGCTTTTCGTTCCCTTCCTCCTTTGGCGCCAGCCCCCGAGGAGCTGGATCGCTTTTGGAGTCGGTGGTCTCTGCCTCTACGGCTTTTTCTGGTTCCGGGGAGGGGGAAATGAGTGGTCCTCACTCAAGATCATGAGTCAAACGTGGGAATTCAACTCCTGGTTCTTTCCCCTGCTGGAGCTCGGCTTTGCGGAGCAGGCTCGGCTCATGGCCCTTCTGATTGCCCTGATCGGTGGAGCCAGCTTGGGCCTGGCTTTCATCCACAACCGCCTCACCTTGCCAGCCGCGATTCAACTTACCTGGGGTCTGTTTCTGTTGGTCTCACCCGTGATCAATCCGTGGTATCTGCTCTGGTTCCTCCCCTGGGCGGCCTTTCTCCCGACCCCACCGGTCTGGACGGCCATGGTCGTCGTCGCCCTTGGCTACATCACGGGCCTGAACCTTGGCGACCCCACCCACGGGCTATTCAGCCACCCCTGGCCCGTTCGCCTTCTCCAGCCCACCCTCGTCACCGCGGCGACCCTCCTTTGGCTCTCCACCCCGCACCGCAAACCGCAAAAATAACCCTGGGGGTCAGTCTACAACACCGAACACCTAGGGGCGAAGGGGTCAGTCCTAGAATTTAAGTATTTGACCCCGGGGTATTCAATGCACGACATCCACCCACTCTGGCCCTCAACGCTTCACTCAAAATGCTTAAAATCGAGGACTGACCCCTTGTGCGATATTGGAGGAATCGGCACCGAACTGGGTGAGGCGGGAGCGGACATCGAGCCATTGGTCATCGGCAAGGGCCGTGGTGGCATGGAGCTGGCTGGCCAGTTGCTGGAGCTTGGTTCGGTAACCGTCCGTCAGGCGTCCGTTCTGCGCGAGGACCGCGTCCAGCTTGGCCATCTTGGCTTCCGCCCCGGCAAACTCGGCCACGGCTTTGACCGTGGCGGTTCCGAGGGCGACCACGCCGCCGATCAGCTTGGTGACCATGCCGCCCGCTCCATTGAGAGCTCGGGCGAAGGAGCCGACGATGGGAAGGCCCTGCACCATATCGCCCATTTCAAACCTGAGCCGCTTGGAGGCAGGCATTCCCTTGATGGTGGCGGAGACCGCTTTTAACTGGGTCTCCAATGCCCGGAACTCGCCCCCGGCCGCTTTGGCGGCGGCAATCTGTTGGCGGAGGGACGACTCTGTGTCGCGCAATGCCTTCAGGTCTCCGGAAGTTTTAATCTCGTAATTGATGCCCGGCATGGTAGCTTTTCTTGTGGCTCTGTTTTACCTGCTCTTATTCCCTCTCGGGATCGTCCTTGTCTTGGGCGCTTTGTGGGATTTGATCCGCTGGCTCAGACCTCACTCCGAGGACTGACCGTTCGGTAAAGGATTGCCCGGGGGCGGCGAAGCTTTGCCGCTCTGTGGTAGGGGCGAGGGGGTCAGTCCTAGAATTTAAGTATTTGACCCCGGGGTATTCAATGCACGACATCCACCCACTCTGGCCCTCAACGCTTCACTCAAAATGCTTAAAATCGAGGACTGACCCCTTGTTGTGACCTTGCTCCTTGTGCAAGGCTGAGAGCTTGAGTGAGAGCTTCGAGGGGAGTGGTCGAAAAGCGTAAAGCAGGCAAGAGCACGAGCTTAGCCCGAATCTGAAAACTCCAGGGGGTCAGTCTATAACATCGAACAGGTTCTCCTTGCCAACCAGATACACAAAGGGATCCTCTGACCATGGCGCGTAAAGTTCGAATTTGCTTTCCCGGCGCGATCTACCATGTGATGGCTCGGGGTAATGAACGAGCTCGGATCTATCGTTCGGACAAAGACTATCAACTCTTCCTAAACACGTTGGAGGAAGCCTTGCTGAGTTATGAGGTGGTTCTGCACGCTTACTGCCTCATGCCCAACCATTTTCATTTGGTTGTCGAAACCCCCCAAGGAAATCTCTCGCGGTTCATGGCCTGGCTTCAGACGACATTTACTGTGCGCTACAACCGTCGGCACGCACGCAGCGGCCATCTTTTCCACGGCCGTTATCGGGCCGAGTTGGTGGAGAAGGAGTCCTACGGGCGCTGGCTTATCTTCTACGTCCATCTCAATCCAGTTCGACGTCGAGTCAAAGGCGCTTTGCACTACGATGGCGGCCTGACCAAACTGCAATCCTTTACGTGGTCCAGTCATTTGGATTATGCCGGGCTCAGGAGCAGGAAGCTGAGAGGGTTGAGTCTTGATTGGACAAATCTTTGGGGTGGAACCGATGGATACCTGAAAGCGATTGCCGCTGAAATCAAGTCCAAGGCACCACTCGATTGGAAAGACCAGGTGAGAATGGGTCTGGTCGCTGGAGACGATACGCTAATCAAACAGATTAAGAAGTTGCTCAGTTCTAAGAAGCGCGAAACGGGTGCTGAATTGCAAGAGCGGCTCATGCGGAACGATCGACGTGAAAAGCTGGCCACGGTTTTGAGACGCGAGAAAGACGTGCGGATTCGTATTTGGATCAGGGTCAAGCTGCTCGGCGAAAGAAAAGTGGATTTAGCGCGGGAACTTGGCCACCGATCGTCGACGTCCATTTATCAGATCGTCAGAAGAGTTGAACAACGGGCCGAACAAGATACCGAACTCAAGGCAAAGCTCGGCCAGTGGAAAGCGTTCTGTGTTGTAGACTGACCCCCTGAGGGGTTGGGTTTTATTGGGCAACTTCGACAACGACGGCGGTTAGGTTGTCCTTGCCGGAGCGTTCAAGCGCGGCGTTCAGAAGGCGTTGGGCCGGGGGCACAGCCGCTTCAGTCGGGGTTGGATCCCGCAGAAGTTGCAGAAGATTCTTATCCCAGAGGCCGTCGGTCAGGCCATCGGAGCAGAGAAGGAAGAGGTCACCAGGCTCGAGGCCAACCGAGCCGACCTGGGGATCAATGAATTGGTGCCCGGCTCCCAAGGCCATTTGCAGAGAGTTTTTTCGGGGGTGGGTTCGGGCCTCACGCTCGTTGATCTTGCCCGTGCGAAGGAGCCAGCCGACATGGGAGTGG